>NZ_JBAHZZ010000121.1:0-9458 GCF_037132785.1 Flavicella sp.
ATGGAAAAAACTTCAAAGAGTTACATGTGGTTATTATGCAACTAAAATCTTGGTTAAGAGCAATACCAACTCATGTAAGTAAATGGCATATACAAGCTTACTTTGATGAATTTTGTTTTAGAATTAATAGGTCACAATACAAAAAATCCATTTTTCATAAAACAATTCTTAGAATGGTACTACAAAAACCTAAATATCAAAAAAAAATAAAACAGACACTAGGCGTATAACTCAGAATAATAATTTGAAATGTTTTTTATTCAGTTAAGCAAACAATTGTAATTACGCACAAACAATCAAAGCAAAAGAATAAAATTAATTAAAAATTATTTTTTGTAATCCAGTGGATAACCTAAGTCCCATTTTTTATTAATCATTGAAAAATCAAATTCTAGTTTCGGATTATCTAATTCAATAAGGTTATCTCTCCATGCGCGTTGTAAAACATCTTCTATCATATAATCCTCTTGGACATTTACAGGGTCATATTTCTCTTTTAAGGACAATTTAAAAACATTTGCAGTAGTATTGTACCAAAACGCCTTCCATCCGCTTCTGTATTCTTTCACCAAGTCATAGGCTCTTTCTCCAGTTTCACGATACATTAACTTAATTAAAATCCTGCCTTCTGTACGTGTTAATTTTTTTAACTGAGGGGTAAATTCTTCTTCTAAATATTTTTGAGTTTTTTTCGTATACCGTTTCCTTTTACGACGGGAAGGTATACTATCAAGCTTTTCATTTAATTTAATTAATTCACCAGATGCAATTTTCGCATAAGGATATGCCTTTAGCACTTTTTTTCGAAACCAATAATAATAGCGTTTGTCTCTATAGGTTTTAAACTTTATTTTTGGCAGTAACTGAACCTCATCCAAATAAGTCATAAAACTGTCATCTGGATATAAGGTGTACCGACTTAGATCTAGAGAATCCTTGTCTTGAGCAAAACCAAGATTGGAAACAAATAACAAAATCAACAGATTTTTTTTCATGTTAAAACAAATAATACCACACCAAATTTATTGAAATAAATCTATATATTCAAACAAAAATTATGACTTACATTTTAAAGCCACCACTAACCCTCTCAAAACTCAAAACAGACAATACATATTGTTAAAACCTAACTTTGCACTGACAAAACTATTCAGTACTTTTGAAAAATTAACAAGATAGAAATACACTTATAGCATATGAGCAAAAAATCCATATTAAACAAAAATTCAATTGCGTTTTTAGAAAAATACTTAAATAACGCTTCCCCAACAGGATACGAAAGCGAAGGTCAAAAAATCTGGATGGATTATTTAAGACCTTTTGTAGATACTTTTATTACTGACACATACGGAACCGCTGTAGGTGTTATCAATCCTGATGCTAAATTTAAAGTAGTAATCGAAGGACATGCAGACGAAATTTCTTGGTATGTAAACTACATAACCCCAGAAGGATTGATTTATGTAATTCGAAATGGCGGAAGCGATCATATTATTGCTCCATCAAAAAGAGTTAACATCCACACTAAAAAAGGAATTGTAAAAGGAATTTTTGGTTGGCCTGCAATTCACACCAGACTCAAAGGAAAACAAGAAGACACTCCTAAAATTGAAAATATTTTTATTGATACTGGGTGTCAAACAAAAGAAGAAGTTGAAAAACTTGGTGTTCATGTTGGTTGTGTGATCACTTATCCAGATGAATTTATGATTCTTAACAAAAAGAACTTTGTTTGTAGAGCGCTTGATAATAGAATGGGTGGTTTTATGATTGCTGAAGTCGCCCGTTTATTAAAAGAAAACAAAAAAAAACTTCCGTTTGGTTTATACATTACAAATTCTGTTCAGGAAGAAATCGGACTAAGAGGTGCTGAAATGATATCCCAAACAATTAAACCAAATGTTGCTATTATTACTGATGTTTGTCACGACACAACAACTCCGATGATAGAGCAAAAAGTTGAAGGAGAAACAAAATGTGGTGCTGGACCAGTAATCTCATACGCTCCAGCAATTCAACATAATTTAAGGGAATTAATTATTGAAACTGCAGAAGAAAACAAAATCCCTTTCCAAAGACACGCATCATCACGTGCTACTGGAACTGATACCGATGCGTTTGCTTATAGCAACGGAGGTGTTCCCTCTGCCTTGATCTCTTTAGCTCTACGTTATATGCATACAACGGTAGAAATGGTTAGCAAAGACGATGTAGAAAATGTAATCAAATTAATTTATGAAAGTTTATTAAAAATTGAAGAGGGAGAAACCTTTAGTTATTTTAAATAAACCACACTTTTTAATTCAATTGTAAATAAACACAAAAGAGGTTACCTCTCCTAGGCAATCTCTTTTTTAGACTATGAATGAATATATAGAACTTTTAGACAAAAACAGTAAGCCCAACGGAAAACGCTGCCTAAAATCTATCGCACATAAAAACGGATACTATCATTCAAGTGTCCATATTTGGTTCTACACTAAAGACAAACAGGTATTGATCCAAAAAAGACACAAAACCAAAAACACCTTTCCAAACCTTTGGGATGTTTCTGTTGCGGGGCACATTTCCTATCAAGAAACCCCGATATATGCCGCTATAAGAGAAATTGAAGAAGAAATTGGTCTAAAAATAATTGACAAAGAATTAAGAAACATTGGTACAAGTCGACATAAACATATACACTCAACGGAATTAACAGATTATGAATTACATCACCTATATCTAGGTAAACTAGATATTAAAATTGAAAATTTAAAAATTCAAGAAGATGAGGTCGCCCAAATAAAATTAATCCCTATTGATGTTTTAAGGTTTGAATTAAAAAACAACAGAGACAGTTATGTTCCTCATGGATCGACCTACTACAACAGAATATTTGATGCAATCAAACAATTTACTTAAATACGTATTATGAAAAATACAATTGCAGAAAGAATTGCAGATTTTTTAAAAAATTACCCGCCTTTTAACTTACTCTCAAAGAAAAAACTTCAATCCATCGCAGAAGAAGTAGAAGTTCTTTATATAGAAAAAGGCAAATACATTTTCAGCAAAGAATCCAAACCCCATGATCACTTTTACATTGTAAACAAAGGAGCCGTTAAATTAACCTTAACGGAAGACCTGGAACAAAAAATAATAGACATCTGTGATGAAGGAGATATTTTTGGGTTACGCCCTTTAATGACACATGAAAACTACATACTCAATGCGGAAGCAAATGAAGAATCTATTATCTATGGAATTCCTATCAATATTTTCAAACCACTTTCCGAAAAAAATAAAAACGTAAAAAATTATTTAATTACTAGTTTTGCTTCCAATATTAAGGATCCATCAGTTTTAGAAGGAAGGGGAAATATTTCGTCCTATATCAAAAAGGAAACGAACAATGATTTATTCAATCTCCAAAACACCAAATTCACAAAAAACCCCATCACTTGTAAAGTAAGTACGAGTGTGAAAAAAATCGCTATTAGTATGCGAGACCAAAAAATCGGAGCAATCGTTGTAGCTAAAGATAAAAAACCTATAGGAATTATCACCAGTAAAGATTTACGAGACAAGGTTGCCACGGGAGACTATAAAATATCAAGCACTGCTGAAGAAATCATGTCGAGCCCTGTGATTACTTCTACAGAAAACATCACGATTCCCGAAGCACATATATCCATGCTAAAACATTCAGCAAGTCATATCTGCATTACAAAAGACGGAACACCAAATTCAAAACTTATTGGTATCTTGTCCTTACACGACCTTATAGTTTCCCTTGGAAACAATCCTTCTGTTTTAATCAAAGAAATAAATAGAGCTAAAAAATCAAAACACCTTAGGGACATAAGGGAAAAGGTTAATATTTTATTAAAAACCTATTTAGAACAAGAACTTCCCTTTCCACACATATTAAATATTATCTCAGAAATCAATACTGTAATAATCTGTAGGAGTATTGAACTTTGTCTTGAAAAAACAAAAAAACCACCACCTGTTAAATTTACATGGTTAGCTCTAGGAAGTCAAGGACGAAAAGAACAACTTCTAATGTCAGATCAAGATAACGCATTAATATTTGAAGATGTTCCTACAGATAAATTCAAAGAAACTCAAGATTATTTCATTTCACTTTCTATCAAGGTGGTTAAGTATCTAAACACTATTGGTTATGAATATTGCCCTGCCGACATGATGGCAAGTAACCCTAAATGGTGTACCTCTTTAAGTAAATGGAAAAATCAATTTGACGACTGGATTATCAATCCTGATGGAACAGGAATATTACTATCCTCTATCTTTTTTGATTACGAATATATCTATGGAGAAAAAGAATTATCGGACGAGCTAGAAAAAAGTCTCTTTAACACGATTAATCAACATAACTATTTTCTGTCAAAATTAGGAAAAGATGTGATAGAAAAACCTTCACCTGTTGGGTTTTTTAGACAGTTTATCGTTGAAACAAACGGAGACAAACAAGAAATTTTTAATATAAAAATTCGAGCATTAATGCCTTTGATTGATGCTGCTAGAATATTGCTTCTCTCTCATAGCATAAAAGGCAGCAACAACACCTTAAATAGATACAAAAAACTTGCAGAACTAGAACCTCAGAATGAAGAATTATACAATTCATGTGCAAGAGCTTTTAGAACGTTATTAAAATTCAAAACAGAACAAGGAATTTTAAATAATGATTCTGGTAAATTTATTAATTTAAAATCCTTGAGCAAAATGGAAAAACTAAAACTAAAGAGGGCTTTTAAGCCGATTAAAGAAATTCAGGAATTGCTAATTATTAGATTTAGTTTAAAACAAATGTTATAATATGAAGTTTCCGTTTTTTAAATTTCAGAAAAAAGACGATCCCGAATTTTGGAAAAGATATTGTTCTTATTTCAAAACCAAACAATCAAAAACAATAAAAGACACACGTTTTGTTGTATTTGACACCGAAACGACAGGTTTTGATTTTAACGAAGATCGTATTTTATGTATTGGAGCAGTTGCCGTAAAAGAAAATAAAATCCTAATAAAAGACAGTTTAGAAACCTATTTAAAACAAAGTGTTTTTAAAGCTGAGACCGTAAAAATTCACGGAATCTTAAAATCAGAAAAAGTTCAAAAACTAGAAGAAATAGAAGCTCTAATTCGGTTTTTAGACTATATTAAAGGCAGTGTACTTGTTGCGCATCATGCAGGATTTGACATCGGTATCATTAACAAAGCACTAAAACGACACAGCTTAGGAAAACTAAAAAATGATGTTCTTGATACGGGAATCCTTTTTAAAAGATCAAAACACATCGTAAATATAATTGACCCAAATAAAAACTATACACTTGACGAAATTGCCATTGAGCTAAAAATCACACCCAAAGATCGTCATACGGCTGCAGGAGATGCGTTTATCACTGCCTTGAGTTTTCTTAAAATACTGCCAAAACTTAATAAGAATGGTAAAATGAAATACAAAGATCTTTTTACCAATCCTATAAACTATTAAAGAAAAAAGCTTGAGTTTTCACCCAAGCTTTTTTTATCAAATTCTAGATTAATCTAGAACGTTTTTTATAATCTCTTCAATGATTTCTGGATTTAATAAAGTTGAAGTATCACCAAGATTTGAAGTATCTTTGCTTGCTATCTTTCTTAAAATCCTTCTCATTATTTTTCCTGATCTTGTTTTTGGTAATCCAGAAACAAATTGAATTTTGTCTAATTTCGCTATTGCACCAATCGTACTTGAGATCAATTGATTGATTTCTTTTCTTAATTGATCCTCAGGAATTGTTACACCATCAATTTGGGTTACATAGGCATACAAAGCATTTCCTTTTACATCATGTGGAACCCCAACAACTGCACATTCAACAACAGCTACATGCTCATCAATTGCGTTTTCAATAGGAGCTGTTCCTAAGTTGTGTCCAGAAACAATAACAACATCATCTACCCGACCGGTAATTCTATAATTCCCCATTGCATCTCTATAAGCACCATCTCCGGTAAAATACATTCCTTTATAAGCAGAGAAATAGGTGTCTTTATAGCGCTGATGATCTCCATAAATTGTTCTTGCCAAAGAGGGCCAGGGAGCTTTCATTGCCAATCTTCCTTCCGCAGGAGAACCTAATATTTCTTCACCATTATCATCCATCAAAGCTGGCTGAACACCTGGTAAAGGCATTGTAGCAAAAGTAGGTCTCAATGGTGTAATACCAGCCAATGCAGAAATCATTATTGCTCCTGTTTCTGTTTGCCACCAAGTATCTACTATAGGACAAGTTCCTTTACCTATATTATCATTGTACCAATGCCATGCATCTTCATTAATTGGTTCTCCAACAGAGCCTAATACTTTCAGACTTGACAAATCATATTTTTCAACCAAACTCAAAGGATGCTTTGCCAATGCCCTGATAGCGGTGGGAGCTGTATAAAAATGAGTGATTTTTAATTTTTCAATAATTTCCCAAAAACGCCCATAATCAGGATATGAAGGTATCCCCTCAAACATTACCGTAGTCGCTCCGGCCGCTAAAGGACCGTATATAATGTAGGAGTGCCCCGTAATCCATCCAATATCAGCAGTACACCAATAGATATCATTTTCTTCATACTGAAAAACATTTTGAAAAGTATAAGTTGACCCCACCATATATCCACCTGTGGTATGTACCATTCCTTTGGGTTTTCCCGTTGACCCAGAAGTATATAATATAAATAAGATATCTTCTGCATCCATTTCTTCAGCCTCACATTCGAAGTTTTCAACTTTTTGTAATTCATCAAACCAAAAGACATCTCTACCTTCCTTCATTTTAGTAGGTTCTACAGTTCTTCTATAAACAATTACTCTTTCTACTGAAGGAGTTTCTTCAAGGGCTTCATCACAAACGGCTTTTAAATTGATTGGTTTATTTCCTCTATACACCTCATTGGCCGTAATCAATATTTTACATTCTGAATCATTAATTCTACTTGACAATGCCGTTGATGAAAAACCTGCAAATACGATAGAGTGTACTGCTCCAATTCTAGCACAGGCCAACATTGCAACTGTCAATTCTGGAATCATAGGCATATACAAACACACCCTGTCACCTTTTGTGATTCCGTTATTTTTTAACACATTTGCAAAACGAGAAACTTTTACATACAATTGTCGGTAAGTAATATATCTTGACTCTTCATCTGGGTTATTTGGTTCCCAAATAATAGCTGTTTTATTACCTCTTTTTTCTAGATGTCTATCTAAACAATTTTCAGTAATATTCAACTTACCTCCTTCAAACCATTTTACTTGAGCATTTTCTTTATCATGCTCAAAAACTTTATTCCATTTTTTCCTCCATACAAACCCCTCTGCAATACCAGCCCAAAATTTATCAGGGTTCTCAATACTTTCAATATAATCTTCCTTATATTTTTTGTAAGAATGAATTTTCTCTACCATATTATATCTTTATTTATTTATTACCATTTCACTTTTAATAATCATGAGACTCGACAAATCCTAACGGTATTCTTATATTTCCAACTATTTATTGAACTTGTTTTGAATGAATTGGTGTAAATTTATAAACCAATACAGAAACTATAAATTTCACTACCATAGCGATAATACCGTATCCATACGAAACTATAACAATCGTAGATCAGCAATATTTTTGATGTTTTCTTTCCAGTATTCCTATATTTTAATCTTAGACATCTAGTTCACTTATTCGCATTTATTTAGACTCTAAGATAGAGTTTTAAAATTTAAATATCTAAAACTTACCTATAGCAAACTCTCTCCCCCCTTTTTTAACTCTAAAACTCCCCACCAAAACCAGCTAATTTGACACGTAAAAAACATTATTACCTCCATTACATAATTAAACGTGTAAACCACTTATAAAAAATATTTTTAAGTATTTTTGTAAATACAAACTTCACATGACATTTACTGAAACACTTCTTACCAGCTGGGATATCATTCTTTCATTTTTCACCATAGCAATTTTATATGCTTCAGTTGGCTTTGGAGGAGGCTCTAGTTATTTGGCTATTTTAGCCCTTGCTTCTCTTGAGTATATTGAAATTAGAGCAACATCACTCATATGCAATATCGTTGTGGTTTCTAATTCGTTTTTCCTCTATTATAAAGCAGGATACTATAACTTTAAGAAGGTATTACCTTTGGTATTAACAAGTATTCCATTAGCTTTTATCGGTGGCTACTTAAGAATTGAAGAAAAGTTCTTCTTTATTTTACTAAGTACAACATTACTAATAGCAGGAATTCTTATGCTTCTAAGAAAAAAGGAAATCAACAAAATTAATAGAAATCAACATACATCTCTTAAAAGTCTTGGTTTTGGAGGGTTTATCGGGTTTATATCTGGAATGGTCGGAATAGGGGGTGGTATTTTCTTAGCTCCATTATTACACTTGACGAACTGGGATACCTCAAAAAAAATCGCAGCTACTGCCAGTTTATTTATTTTAGTTAATTCTATCGCTGGTTTAAGTGGTCAATTGACCAATCCTGATTTTAGTATCAACACAACACTAACAATAATTCTTGGATGTACTGTTTTCTTAGGAGGTCAAATAGGCACAAGAATTGGAATTAAACTTATTAATCCAAATATATTAAAGAAAGCAACTGCTCTTCTAATACTTTACATTGCAATTAAAATAATACTCAAACACTTATAATACCCTTTTAACATTTAAATGACGTATTAAATTCGTTTCTTTTTCATCCATATTTCACACAAGAACAAAACCGTAGCGGAGCTATGCTTCTATTTTTATAGCTTATCTGAATAAAAAACATTTCAAATTATTAGTGAGCCATTTAAAAATAAAATTGGTGTAAAAGACAGATTTCTACAGTACAGAATCATAATGAAATATACTCTTTTCCACAAAACTCTTTAAAACAGGTAATATTTCACTTATAATTCAAGCCTATTTAGTCTAATACTACCTTTAAGGTTTCATTACTACTTAAATAAAAATATTCTGAGTTAGTCATTTAGTTTCTGTGTCTTAGTGTCCTTAAATATAACAGATATAGATGTTTTTCAAGGTCAAAATATACTGAGTTTTATAAAAGAACTACCAAATGATGAAGCTTGTAAGGCTTATTTAGCCAAAATAAAATGGTCTGAAGGTTTTATATGTAGTAAATGTTGTGGTACAAAAGGTTGTGAGAAATCAGGCTATAATTATCATTGTTATGGTTGTGATCATGTTGAAAGTGCAACTGCAAACACCTTATTTCATAAAGTAAAATTTGATTTACAAAAGGCTTTTTGTGTAGTTTTTGAAATGAGTACAACTAGCAAAAGTATTTCTAGTATTCAAATGGGAAAACGATTTAGTATTCGTCAAGGAACTGCTTGGTATTTTATGCAAAAAGTTCGTAAATCCATGGAAAGCAGTCAGAAATATCCACTATC
>NZ_JBAHZZ010000122.1:0-7781 GCF_037132785.1 Flavicella sp.
ATGGAAAAAACTTCAAAGAGTTACATGTGCTTATTATGCAACTAAAATCTTGGTTAAGAGCAATACCAACTCATGTAAGTAAATGGCATATACAAGCTTACTTTGATGAATTTTGTTTTAGAATTAATAGGTCACAATACAAAGAATCCATTTTTTATAAAACAATTCTTAGAATGTTACTACAAAAACCTAAATATCAAAAAAATACAAAACAGAGACTAGGCGTGTAACTCAGTCAATTTTAAATGAATTCTCTAAATATAAACCTAATGAATATAAAATAGTCATTAGGTTTATATTTAGAGAATTCATTTAAATAAGATTCAACTACCGTATCTTTGCCAACTATTATAATCCTATGAGCCTTACTTTGCTTTCTTCTCCTTTGCAAGGATTTACAGATTTTCGATTTCGAAATGCTTTTCATAAATATTTTGGCGGCATTGATACTTTTTATGCGCCTTATATACGTATGAATGGAAAACTTCTGATAAAATCTTCTTATAAAAGAGATTTAGCATTAGAAAACAATGATACCCTAGAGATTATTCCACAAATCATGACCAATTCTGAAGATGAGTTTATGTTTGTAGTTAAGTATATTCAAGAATTAGGTTATACCGAATTGAACTGGAATTTAGGTTGTCCCTACCCTATGGTAACCAAAAGAGGAATGGGATCTGGATTGATTTGCAACCCAGAAAAAATTGATCGTATTTTAGATCGAGTACATTCTGAAACCGATATTACCGTTTCTATGAAAATGCGTATGGGCTATGAAAATCCAGAAGAAATTCAAAAGGTTTTTCCTATCCTCGACAAATACCCTCTAAAAAATATTGCCATCCATGCACGCATCGGAAAACAACTATATAAAGGAGGTGTGGATTTAGATTCCTTTCAGAAATGTGTAGACAATACAAAACACAAACTGTATTATAATGGAGATATTACAAGTGTCGCTGCTTTTAAAAAAATGCAAGAACGTTTCCCTTCCATTAATCATTGGATGATTGGACGTGGTTTGATTGCAGATCCCTTTTTACCTCAAATGATTAAAAACAACACCAATGATTACCCAAAAAACAGTATGGAAATTTTTAGAGAATTTCATGATACTATTTTTGAAGAATACGATAATTTTTTATCAGGCCCCACTCCCATCAGAATGAAAATGTTAGGCTTTTGGGAATATTTTGCACAGTCATTTGACAATCCGCAGAAAGTATTCAAAAAGATAAAAAAAGCAAAAAGCATAAAAAACTATCAAGTTGCTGTATCCGAGATACTGGCAAATAAAGAATTTAAAGGATTTCAATAAAATCAACTCACTATGTCTGTAAAAACAGAATCTCCTAGAGAAGAAAAGTCAAAATTACACCCAAGAAACAAACACCGTGGTCGATATAATTTTAAAGAACTTATCGAAACACTACCCGCTTTAAAACCATTTGTTTCTCAAAATGAATACAAAGATTATTCGATTGATTTTTTTAATCCGAATGCCGTAAAATCGCTTAACAAGGCTTTATTACTACGTTATTATAACTTAAAAGAATGGAAAATACCTAAAGGATTTTTATGTTCTCCTGTGCCTGGCCGTGCTGACTATATACATTATTTGGCTGATTTATTAGCGGAGAACAATGAAAGTAAAATTCCTAGAGGTATTGACGTAAAATGTATTGATATTGGTGTAGGTGCCAATTGTATATATCCTATTCTAGGTCACCAAGAATATGGCTGGTCTTTTGTGGGGGTAGATATTGAACAAGCGTCTCTAAATTCTGCTGAAAATATATTAAATGCAAATCCAACTATCAAAGGTGCTATTGAGCTTCGCTTACAACCAAACTCAAAAGATATTTTTAGAGGAGCGATACAAGAAAATGAAAAATTCACGCTTAGTATCTGTAACCCTCCTTTCCATACTTCTGCAGAAGCTGCAGCTTCTGCTACCAAAAGAAAATTAAAAAACCTAAAATCTAAAGGAGCCGAGACATTAAATTTCGGTGGTCAACATAACGAATTATGGTGTGAAGGTGGAGAAATTTCTTTTTTAAAAAATATGATTCGTCAAAGCAAACACCATGCAGATAATGTAGTTTGGTTTACATCTTTAGTTTCTAAAAAAGAAAATGTAAGACCTTTAAAAGTATTGTTAAAAAAATTAGGAGCAACCTCGGTAAAAGCAATTTCTATGGGGCAAGGAACTAAAACGAGTAGAATTTTAGCGTGGACATTTCAATCTATCTAAGAAAGAAGCTAGCTTCATTTAGTAAGTTATTCTTTGTTACCCTTCGACAGGGTTCCGATCAAGTTTGAAAACAAAAAAATCCTCACAGGTGATAACTTGTGAGGATTTTTAGCTGCAGTACTTTACTACTTATTTCAATTTGTAATCAAAATTGTATTTCAATCCCACATAGGCATTTATTCCTATGTTCGGGATTTCCAAGGTTTTAAAACGAGATAGATGATCTACATAATCAACATTGAAAATATTTTTAACTCCCAACTCTATAGCAATAGTATTCTGTTTTCCGAAAGCCTCTAAACTAATCCCAATATTCGCCAACCCATAAGCAGCGCTTGCTGTTTCTAAACTAGAAACTCTATTTTGATCAAACTTATAGAGATACTGTACAAAAGCAGATTTTATTCTAAGCTTACTTTTTCCTGAAAACTCAGCTCTTAACAAGGTGTTTAATTTTGTTTGCGGAATTAAAGGCAAAGCCTCTCCGTTTTTATCTTCTGCTATTACGGTAGACAAATCAGATTCTATATGCAGCCAATGTATCTTATGAGGATGGTAATGCAGACCTATTTCCCCACCATACAATACGGCATCTTTTTGATTATATTGAAATACGGGCTGACCTTCTACCTCTTCAGCTGTAGGAGCTATATATATATAATTATCAATACTGTTTATAAAAGGGTTGATCTCAAATTCAAAATGTTCATTTTGATATCCTATTGAAAAATCTACCTGAATTCCAGTTTCGTTTGTAAGCGCACTATTTCCTTTTTCATATCTATTTGTTCCGCCATGAGATCCATCAGACAACAACTCAGAAGTATTTGGTGCTCTAAATCCACTGGCAATATTTGCTCTTAATTGAATTTTGTCTAAATCATACACAGCACCACCAGAAAAACTGAATCCCTTATAAGATTTATTCAAAGCCTCAAAAGAACTTTCGTCTGTAAACTTGCTTTTTGTATCTATTGTTCTTTTATCTATTCGCAAACCTGCTTGTAATTTTAAAGCATCAAAATCAAAATTAGTCAAGGCAAACAAACCTATATCTTGAGTATTTCCATCTGGAATTAAAAGCTCTTCACCAGAATTGACATTTGTTTGATACATTGCCTGACTCCCTAGGACAACATCAATAAAGTCGGCATATTTCTCAGAATGCCATTTTATATTATAAGTATAAGTAGACAGCTGTAATCCCATAGCATGTTCTTCTTCTTCATGATCTTCATCATCGTGATCATCATGGTCATCATGGTCATCATGGTCATGATGTTCTTCAAATTCCTTTCTTTCATTAAAAGTATAACCAAACTTGACGTCCAGTTTGGAATCTCCCATAAAAATTATATTATCAAAACTTAAAGCATGGTTATCAATTGATTGATAAGGAATTTCAAAATTCCTCCTATTACTATCAGTATACAAAGTCTCTTCTACAATTCCATAATTATTTTGTAGATAACTATACCTAATATTTGAAACCCAATTTTTTAAATTAAAACCAAAAGATGTTTTAAAATTTTTCTCATCAAATCGAGTGTTGAATACTTTACCATACGATGGTGTTTTATAATCCGCATGAGATGTATGACCTGCAAATACATTCAACTTTAAGCTTCCTTTATGTACTTTATAGCCTAATGAGCTTACACTTCCCATAGTTGCAGTATTAAACCGACTCTGAACAAATCCTTCAGTCTCATCATGTTTTGCATAACGTTCGTCAATAAAATACAAAACCCCTCCCAAAGCATCGGAACCATATAATAAAGAAGCTGGTCCTTTTATAATTTCCACTCCTTCAATTCCAACTTCACCTACACCAACGCCGTGCTCTCCTCCCCATTGTTGGTTTTCAACACGAATACCTTGACTATAAGTTACAATTCTATTTCCCGACAATCCACGGATAACAGGTTTACCTATTCCTACTCCAGAACTTATAATATCTACACCTGGAATATTAGTAATCGATTCTGCTATAGACAAAGGAGCAGTGAATGTTAATTGCGCAATAGATTTATAAACTACAGCAACTGTATTTTCTCTTTGTAATTTCCCCGTCGATTTTGACACAATCACTTCATCCAAGTCAAAATGACTTTCCTCTAAATAAATTATTTTTCTATTAGATTTTTTTAAATTCAAATACCTGTCTATTGACTCATACCCTAAGTAAGTAATTTGAATATGAATTTGTTTTTGATAAAAATGTTCGACAATAAAACGTCCCTCTTTATCGGTTATAGTTCCCGTTTTCAATTCTGGAAAATAGATTTCCACATTCTCTAAAGGTTTTTCAGTTTTACTATCTAAAATAAGAGCAGAGAAGTCTTGTGCCTTACAATTTGAAGAGATCAACAGTATAAATGAAATTTTTAAAAGTAATTTTAGCATATCTTTTTGTATATTTGTAACATTGCTGCAAATATATAGTTATTTTTTGTAACGATGTAACATTTATATATTTTTTATGAAAAAAATTTTAAAATCAAATCAACTTAGTGTAACTCCTTTTCGCAAGGAAGTACTTTCAATAATATACAACCATAAAGAAGCTGTTCCTCTGTCTGTATTTGAACAAGAATTAAAAAACTACAATCGTATTACTTTATATAGAACACTTAAAGTATTTCTTGAAAAAAAAATAATTCATGAAATTGCCATGAGTGGTCAGGATACTCATTATGCTATTTGTAAAGAAGACTGTTCTACAATAAAACACGAGCACCAGCATTTACATTTTAAATGTAAAAAATGTAAAACCATCACTTGTGTTTCCTTGACCAAGTTTCCTAAAATTGAACTTCCGTTGTATCAAATAGATCAATTGGAACTACAAGCAACTGGACTTTGTAACAGTTGTCAATCTTAATTTACATAAAAGTATCTGTTTTTTTATCGTAGTTATAAGCACAATGTTTACAACCATTTTTACAACAAAAGCCTCTTTTTAAATGGTATTTCTCTGTAAACACACGATAGCCATCTTTATTCCAATAAAAATCTTCTTTTTCTAAGGGAACTAAATTATAACTAGACATCTTTTATTTTTCATCTTGTAATGCAAATACTTGTTGTAATAGTGAAGAACTACGTAAACTTACTTTTTCACGTATTCCCACTTCTTCAACGGCAATCATAGTAAAAACTCCTTGTAAGGCTTCTTGAGTTACATAATCTGTTAAATTTGGATTCACATCCTCAATAAACGGAATGCTATTGTATTTTGTAATCAAAGTAGACCAAACTTTATCTGCTCCTACCTTAGTAAAAGACTCCTTAATAACTGGATTGAATTTTGCATACAATTCATCTTTCGTTTTACTCTCTAAATAAACTGTTGCAGCATTTTTGTTTCCAAACAAAATAGTTTTTACATCTGTAATACTCATTTCCTGTACAGCATTAACAAAAACGGGAATAGATTCCTTTACCGCATCTTCTGCTGCGCTATTCAATAATTTTAAACCTTGATCTGCTAAATCTCCCAAACCAATACTTCGAAGCGTTTCGTCAACTTTTCTTAATTCTGCAGGCAATAAAATCTTTACAGCATCATTCGTATAAAAACCACCATCAGACGCAAGCTTAGTTACCTGATGTTCTATCCCATTCTCTAAAGCCTCTTTTAATCCATTACCAATTTGACTATTTGATAAAACAGACTCTGTTGACGTTGTGTCTGAAACACTTTTAACTATATTTTGCAACTCAGAACAAGCTGATATCTGAAATACAAATAGTACTAAACCAATTCTCTTAAACATTTTTATTTTTTTTAATTATTCTGTAAAACTAAGACATCTAGGACTCTAAAAAAATAAATTAAAATATTTTACATAAATTTTGAATCTTTCTTGACTGTTTAGCGTCTTATAAGTAACTTTAACTCTTAAATAAAACATTATGAAAAATACAACTTGTACATGTAATTGTGAATCATGTAAAAACGGACAATGTGCAAACTGTACTTGCGAATCTTGTACTTGCACAAACTGTAATTGTTAACTTAATCTTCTCTCTCATCTCTACTAAAGAATTGAGAGAGAATAATATATTACACCATGAACACAGAAAAAATTTGGTCTGAATTCTCATTAGCGTTAAAAAACTTTATTTTTAGTAAAGTAAAAAACGAGACTGTTGCTAAAGATATTTTACAAGAAGTTTTTATAAAAATTCACTTACATAAAAATGAACTTAAGAAAAAAAAGCAATTAAAATCGTGGTTATTTTCCATCGCTAATAATACAACCATAGATTATTTCAGAAAAAAAGACCTAGTACTTCCCTCCCAACCAGAAAACAATTCAACAGAAGAAAACTCAAAAGACAGCCACAATCCAACAGATTGTTTATTACCACTAATTCTAGCCCTTCCTGAAAAATATAGAAAAGCATTATTATTGACAGAAATAAAGGGTATTAAACAACAAAATGCTGCTGACCAACTTGGAATATCATTACCTGCTGCCAAGTCTAGAATTCAACGAGGTAGAGATTTACTAAAAAAAGGTTTTATCAACTGTTGTGATTATACCATAGACAAAAATGGCCTTCTAAAGGGTGAACACAAAAACATTGATGAATGTAAAGTTTGCAGTCCTAACTAAACTTAGTTCCAACAAATAATTTATTCCTAAGCTATTTTGCTAAATTTGCAAAAAAAACACATGTCCAAAGACATTTACGGAGCAGCTTTATTAGATTACCAAAATAACTTATATACTGATGATTTAATTACTTCTTCATCTATCGCAGAAGAAGACACTATACCTCTTCCCTACTTATTTAGATCCTTTGACAAAATGCCTATACTTGAACAAAAAGCACTTCAGGAATGCAAAGGTCATATTCTAGATCTCGGTGCAGGTGCAGGAAATCATTCTCTTTATTTACAAAACAAAAACAAACAGGTAAGCGCAATTGACATTTCTAAAGGAGCTATAGAAGTGTGTAAACTTCGAGGTATAAAAAAGGCTACCGTACAGGATATTTGGTATTTAGAAAATAAAAATTTTGATACCATCCTCGCTTTAATGAATGGTACAGGTATCTGTGGTAAACTAGATCAACTGGCTCCTTTTTTACTCAAATTAAAATCACTTTTAACTTCAAAAGGGCAAATCCTTATCGACTCTTCTGATATTATTTATATGTTTGAAGACGAAAAGGGAGAACATTGGATTCCTAGTGAGATAACATATTATGGAGAAGTTGAATTTAACATGAGTTATAAAAAAGAAATTGGAACTCCTTTTCCCTGGCTCTATGTAGATTTCAACACCTTACAACGCTGTGCCAACTACAATGGACTTCATTGCGAACTTCTAGAAAAAGGTGAACATTATGATTACTTGGCTAAACTTACAATTAAGACCGTTGCATAATGCTCTTTTCATTTTTAGATTTCAATTTTGACTTTTTAAATCTAAAATTTATATTTTTTTTTCTTATTTTCATTGTTTATGTTAGTTATGGATCTATTTTTTGGTTCATTTTCCTTTAGTTT
>NZ_JBAHZZ010000176.1:0-33897 GCF_037132785.1 Flavicella sp.
TCATCCGTTTGAAAAGAATTAATAAGATTTAGTTTCTTTTTTAGGGTATAATTTCGTACCTCTTGGTACACCACGTCAATAAGCGATTTTTTTCCATCTGTATGAGAAATATACTCTTCACTCTCGTAATACCTACCCAAATCTTTTTCTACTGGTTTTGGGTTCGTAATTAACAGATCTAAATTATCATCTAATAACAAATCAAATTTTTCGTCTGAGACCAAATAATCCTTACACGATACATAAGTTTTAAAACTACTTGATTTAAAAGGGGTATTTACAGTTCTTGCAGACATTTATTTTTTGATGTATGATTTAATTTAAGTTTTTATTCTTTAACCCGTTATGATTTAGACTAGTACAATTTTAAACAATGAAAAGACACATTATCAATTCATCGCAATTTTTCAACTTATAGTTAGATCTATGTTTTTTAGGTTTTAGCAACACAACAGATTATAAATTTAAGACCATTGCAAGGTACATGACAAAAACACAATATACACGGATATCTTGGTCTATTTACTTTTTCACATTTTCAACACTCATTCTTTTAGCATGGATAACTTTCAAAGCAGCTTCAGCAACTGAGAACTGGAGTTATTTTCAATTAGACTTTAAAGAGAAACATACAATCATTTCATCATATGGAACGTTATTAGCAGCTGCCCTGTCTTTTATCTCAATTCTTTTTGTGTTAATGGATTTAATGTATCAGAAAAGATTAAAACACGAAGAAATAGAAAATAAAGAAATAGAAGCAAAGAAAAAACTAAAAGATAATCTCGAAATAACAAAATTATTTTTAGAACACCTAACCACAAATTGCACCCTACAATCAGTAGAGTTTAGTAAATTCATTGTTTCAGAAAATCAAAACCCTACTCAAATGAATTTGATTTCATTTTACCCTAATACATTTCCAAAATTAATCCTTAATGTAGACAAGAAAGCAATATTTGAAGCACTAAACCTGTTTAAACCAAGTGAAGATTGGAAAAAACTATATGTAAAATTGTACCAATTAGTAGACTTTTATGACAAATCATATGCAGAACTAAGCGAAAAAAACAAAATACATTATAGCAATAAGTATAAGTTAAGTAAAAATATTTCCGAATTGGTAGATGAATTTATAGATGAGGTCTCAAAAAAGCGAAATCAAATAATTGAAGATAAGGAAACAGATAAATCAAAACCAAATCCATATTTCGATTTATTAGACTTCGTGCAGACTAAAGCAATTGAAGTTACAGAAAAAAGAAAAAACATGGATAATAGTGAACTATTAGAAAATGGTGACCCTGCATCAATGACCATATGGAGAAAAGATATTTTACAGCCATTTTTTGACGCATCCCTTTCCTTACGAAACAGTTTTGGGTCTGATAATTATAAATTTGAAGTTCTTTTAAACTTAGCACAAGCACTAATAAGAAAAATAGACATATTAACAACAGACTCAGTAAACTATGTTGAAAACATAGAACAATACAACAACTCATACTATATCGAAGACTCTGAAAACATTAAAAAACTTAAAGAAATAATCACACAGTTAGGAGATATAGAATAAACCCTTAAAAGAAGGGGGTCTGACACCTATACTGACACCCAAAAATAGAAAACCCTCATAATCAAAAGATTACAAGGGTTTTTGCGGAGAATGAGGGATTCGAACCCCCGGAGGTGTGACCCTCAACAGTTTTCAAGACTGCCGCATTCGACCACTCTGCCAATTCTCCAAGTGCCTCATCAAGTATTCCCTGAATGCGGATGCAAATATACGTTCATTTTACAATTACATCAAGTTTTTTTGAGATTTTTTTGAAGTTTTTTTTCGCACAAAAAACAACTACCTGAAAATACTATTATTAAGACAAAAATATTTCATATTCTTTATCATACTCTTTTTTATTCTTCCTATAAAACATAGCTTTGCCCCAAAATTAAACTAAATGGGGTTCGAATACGATTGGATTGTTCTTATTATTATCGGGGTATTTGCAGGAGCATTAAATACAATTGCTGGTGGAGGCTCATTAATTACCTTGCCTTTTTTAATTTTCTTAGGCCTGCCTCCCGCCATCGCAAATGGGACTAACAGAATCGCAATCTTATTCCAAACAGCATCTGCTGTAAGCGGGTTTAAAAGTAAAGGTGTTAGCTCTTTTCCGTTTAGTCTATATATAGGTGCCTCGGCATTTGTTGGTTCTATAATTGGTGCTCAAATTGCAGTAGACATAAAAGGAGAAACTTTTAATAAGATTCTCTCTATCGTAATGCTTGTTGTAGTTGCCTTAATTGTATTTAAAAAACAATCTACATCCTTAGAAAACATTGCGGAACGCACCACAGGAAAGCACCTTTACATCGCAATAATCGCTTTCTTTTTTGTAGGTATCTACGGAGGGTTTATAAATGCTGGTATTGGCTTTATCATGCTATTGATACTACCTATGATTAACAAATTATCCTTAGTAAAAGCAAATGCAACAAAAGTAACTGTAGCATTTATCTATACAACAATAGCAGTAGCTATTTTTATTTTTAACGATAAAATAAATTGGAAATACGGACTTATCCTCGCCATAGGAAACTCTACAGGAGCCTGGCTTGCTAGTCGTTATTCCGTAAAAAAAGGAGATGGATTTATAAGAATTACATTGCTTGTAATAGTCTCTGGAATGGCCGTTAAGCTTTGGTTCTTCTAAAAGTATTCTTCTTTTTTCCATTCTATAGTTTCCATCAACCTAACAATATCTTTTTTTAGATAATGTACCGCTGGCATAATAGAATCGTAGTTTGGTTTTGCATAAAAATACAAAGCTCCTGTCATAAAATTACTTACAGAGTCAGTAGCATGAAACTGAATTTGAGTAGCAGCATTCCCGTAGACCTCAAATATTTTCCCATAGACTTTTGACTGTGTGTTTTCATAGGGCACTGCCTGAATGTCATCGGCTTTTATCATGTGTTTAAAAGTCAATTTTTCAGCATCCTTTAATAAAAACATCAAATTACCCTTTACATGCATATAACTTAATACCAGCGTAGCATTTAGATTAGGGTAATAAATATCCAACCAGTATTTTTTTTTCTCAATAACTTTAGCATCTTTAGAATACTGAAAAGAAAAAGGGTACTCTTTATCATCAAACGATTTATAGGTTGCTTTTTCATACTCCAATCTTAAAAAGGAATTGGGTTTAGGCAGTACGTCTTCATCACACGACAACAACAAACCAACAAGCAATAAACTTACGATACGTATCACAATAAAGTTACTTTTATTCGTTTAACTCTTTTTCTGTCAACAGCCTCAATAACAAATACAAAAGAACCGAAATTGACCTTTTCATCTCTCTTTGGAAATCTACCTGTTATTTCTAAAATAAAACCAGCAATTGTTTCAGATTTCCCTTTATGAGGCTCAAAAACTTCTGGATCAACATCTATAACTTTATAAAAATCTTTCAAAGCAATTTTTCCTTCAAACACATAATTGGATGCATCAATTTTAGAATACACCAAATCTTCCGTATCAAACTCATCGCTTATTTCACCTATAATTTCTTCAATTACATCCTCTAAAGTTACCAATCCGCTTGTTCCTCCGTATTCATCTACAACAATTGCCAAATGGTTTTTCTTTTCCTGAAATTCAGCTAATAAATCATTCAACTTTTTGTTTTCAGGAATAAAATAAGGAGCCTTGATTAAAACTTGCCAATTAAAATCTTTTTTTGCAATATGCGGCATCAAATCTCTTGCATATAAAACTCCAATTACTTCATCAATACTTTCATTATACACAGGGTTCCTAGAAAACCCATTTGCAATAATCCGTTCTAACATTTGATCAAATGGCAAATCATCTGGAATAGCGAAAATATCAATACGCGGAGTCATTACTTGTACCGTTTCTGTACTTCCAAAAGCAACAATACCATCTAAAATATTTTTTTTATCCTTGATGGTCGCATCCTCAGAAGTCAATTCCAACGCCAGAGAAAGGGCTTCTACAGAAAAGCTGGTGTTTTTCTTTACTAATCTACTCTCAACAATATCTGTCAACCTTAATAGCAGATAACTTAGCGGAGTTACTATTTTATTTAACACTACAATTAACCTAGACACAGACAGGGCAAAACTCAATGAGTTTCTGGACGCATAAAGTTTTGGAAATACCTCTCCAAACAAAAGAATAAGAAAGGTAATTGACACAACTTCAACCCCAAAGCGAATATTCTCTTCTATTCCACTCAAAAAAACAGAATCAAGAATAGAAAATAATAAAACAATTATAACATTTATAAAATTGTTGGTGATTAATATGGTTGCCAATAACTTTTTAGGCTTATCCAATAACTGAAGAACTAGTTTGTTCTTGGTGTTTTGGGTTTTTCTTAAATCGCGGAGTATTGTTTTATTTAGAGAGAAAAAAGCAACTTTCGCTCCTGAAATAATTGCCGAAAGCATTAGCAGACTTATTAAAATTATGATATTTATTACAAAATACCAGGGTGTCGAATTTAAAATTGTGAGAATGGGTTCTAGGTCCAAATTTAATTTTTAAAGTTATTTTTAAAAAGGTAAATCATCATTGATCTCCTTAGATACATTTATCTGTTTCTGTTGTTCATCGTTTTTATCAGTATCGGTCCATTTTTTTGTTGACAAAAAAGTCATATCAACCACATGGATTTCAGTTGCAGATCTTTTGATACCATCTTGCTCCCATTGACGACTTTTTATTCTGCCTTCACAATAAATCTTATCTCCTTTACTAAGGTATTTCTCGCAGATTTCAGACAATTTATTTTTAACCACAAGATTATGCCATTCAGTATGAGTAGTTTTTGCACCAGTTTCTTTATTTGTATAAGTTTCATTGGTCGCAATTGAAAAACGTCCAATACTTCCACCTCCCTCAAAATAATGAACTTTTACTTGATCTCCTAAATGCCCAATAAGCATTACTTTATTTAATGTTCCTGCCATATTCTTGTACTCTAAATCAAAAATAGTGAAAATTCGGTTTTTAACACCTATTATAAAATCATTTTACATCTCTATTCTAAATTAACTCACAGCATCGGCTTCAAATTCATAAACTTCAACAAACCGATCAACCAACCTCGGCACAGCATAATCATTAATTTGATTAATTGAAATTAAATCTGAATGTGAACTTTTAGTGCGTACAACCCAAAATTTAGTATATAAATGCTGATGAGACAATTTATGAACCCAATCTTTAGTATTAAACAATTGAATAGAAATATCATCTTCTTCCATCAAATTTTGAAATTCTTTAATTACAACCAATTCATCAATACCAATACTTTGAATTGACTCAATTAATGGAAACTGATATAAATTTTCCCAAATCCCCTTTCCTTTGCGCTGAGTCAAAATGGTATTATAATCTTCCGTAATCAAAACTATAAAATTAAAATAGCGCTTTTTTATTTTTATTTTCTTCTCTTTTACTGGTAATTCGGCAATACTATTTGACCTTAAAGCAGCACAACCTCCAGCCAAGGTACAAGTTTCACAATTAGGGTTCTGAGGCTTACATTTTAATGCTCCGAAATCCATAATCGCTTGATTATACTGACCAGGATCTTCAGTCTCTAATAATGACTGTGCTAATATTTTAAACTCTTTTATTCCTTTTGCAGAGTTGATAGGAGTAGCAATTCCAAAATACCTAGCCAAAACTCTATAAACATTTCCATCTACCACAGCCTGCTGCTCATTAAAACAAATAGATGCGACTGCAGAGGCAGTATAATCGCCAACACCTTTTAGTTTTAAAAGATCTATATAAGTAGAGGGAAAAACACCATCTAATTCATTTACTATATACTTAGCTGCATAGTGTAAATTTCTTGCTCTAGAATAATACCCTAAACCCTGCCAAAGCTTTAAAACGAGCTCTTCTTTCGCATTAGCCAAATCGAAAACAGTAGGAAAAGATTTTATAAACTTAAGGTAGTATGCAGTTCCCTGTGCTACTCTTGTTTGCTGAAGTATAATTTCAGATATCCAAACAGAGTAAGGATTTTTATTTTTTCGCCATGGCAAATCTCTATCAACAGACAAATACCACTCTTCCAGTAGATTACAAAAACTCATGAATTCATTTTAATTATGCAATAATACATTATTTATTGTATTAAATTTTAACGAATTAGCTTTTTGAAATTAATTAATTATCATATATTTGCAGACTTTAAAAAACATAATAACACATTAGAAATTAGATTAAGATGACAAAAGCGGATATTGTATCAAGTATTTCAGATAAATCAGGTATTGAAAAAGCAGATGTATTAGCAACTGTTGAGGCGTTTATGAGCGAAGTAAAAGGAGCTTTAGAACAAGGAGACAATGTGTACCTAAGAGGTTTTGGTAGCTTTATTATCAAAACTAGAGCAGAAAAAACCGGAAGAAATATTTCCAAAAACACAACAATAAAAATTCCTGCACACAACATCCCAGCATTCAAACCTGCAAAGACTTTTGCCGAGGGAGTAAAGAACAATGTATTAGTAAAAGAAATTACTAAACAAATTATTAACAAATCTGTGTAATAATCAGATTTACAAAACAGTAAAAATTATGCCAAGTGGTAAAAAAAGGAAGAGAGCTAAGATCTCTACGCACAAACGTAAGAAAAGAGCTAGAGCTAATAGACACAAGAAAAAGTAATTTTTAATTACTTTTTCTTGTTGTCAACAGCAAGAACCGTTCATTGAAAAAGAGATTTTAAGAAATTGAAATCTCGTTGGGGTATTTACCCTGTATTAAATTTAATCCATCTATGTAAGAATTAATTCTTATGTAGTTAAAACTATTCGGAATGAAACTAGAATTGATAATACGTTCAAATTCATCTGATATTGATTTTGCTCTACTAAAAGATGGTAAACTTATTGAATTTAATAACGAAACAAACAATAATAAATTTTCTGTCGGTGATATATTCGTCGCTAAAACAGGGAAAATATTATCAGGTCTTAACGCTTCATTTGTAAATGTAGGTTATCCAAAAGATGGATTCTTACATTACCATGATTTAGGACCTCAAGTAAAATCGTTATCACAATTCCTTAAAAAAGTAAGTACAGGTAATTACAAAGATTACACTTTAAAAAACTTCCGTTTCGAAAAAGACATTGATAAAAATGGAAGTATCGATCAAGTTCTCAAACCAAAACAAAATGTACTCGTACAGATTGTAAAAGAACCCATATCTACCAAAGGTCCTAGAATCAGTTCAGAGATTTCTATAGCCGGTAGATATTTAGTTTTGGTGCCTTTTTCTAAAAGAGTATCTGTTTCACAAAAAATTGAAGATCCGAAAGAAAAAGACAGATTAAAACGTCTTGCAAAAAGCATTAAACCTGCTGGATTCGGAGTAATTTTAAGAACAGTTGCTGAAGGGAAAAAAGTTGCCGAATTAGACAAAGACTTACAGAACTCACTAAAACGCTGGAAAGAAATGTGTGGAAAAATTCCAAACGCATCAACACCAACAAAAGTTTTGAGTGAGCTGAACAGAGCATCTTCTATCTTAAGAGATGTTTTAAATGAATCTTTTACAAGTATCGTTACAAACGACGAAACTTTGTTTGAAGAAATTAACGATTATTTACAAGAAATATATCCAGAAAAACAGTCAATTTTAAAAATGCACGAAGGAAAGTCTCCAATCTTTGAAAAATATGGGATTGAAAGACAAATAAAATCTGCATTTGGACAAACTGTTTCTATGAGTAAAGGTGCTTACCTAGTAATAGAACATACTGAAGCACTACACGTTATTGATGTAAATAGTGGAAACCGATCA
Source organism: Flavicella sp. (assembly GCF_037132785.1). Classification (GTDB taxonomy): domain Bacteria; phylum Bacteroidota; class Bacteroidia; order Flavobacteriales; family Flavobacteriaceae; genus Flavicella. Next base: position 7,862 of record NZ_JBAHZZ010000176.1, read on the forward strand.
AACAAAGCAAATTCTCAAGAAGAAAATGCTTTGGAAGTAAATTTAATTGCTGCAACAGAAATTGCACGTCAATTACGTTTACGAGATATGGGAGGTATTATCGTAGTTGATTTTATCGATTTACATTCTAATGAAAATCGTCAAAAATTATACGATCATTTAAAACAAGAGATGTCGCTGGACAGAACGAAACACAAAATACTTCCTCCTAGTAAATTTGGATTGATTCAAATTACTAGACAGAGAGTACGTTCTGAAACGAATATCAAAACAAAAGAGCAAAACCCAAATGTAAATGGGGAAGTTGAAGCTCCTATTGTTATGATTGATAAGTTTAACGTAGAACTTAATAGAATTATGTCTAGCAAAAACAAAGATAAAAAGATTACATTGCATGTACATCCTTTTGTTGCGGCATATTTACAAAAAGGACTTATATCTGAACAAATAAAATGGTTCTTAAAGTATAAAAAGTGGATCAAAGTATTACCAAGAGATGCTTATCAATATTTACAATATCGTTTCAAACATGAACGTTAAAACTAAATATTAGCAAATAATATATCATAAAAAAGCACCAAATCTTAATTGATTTGATGCTTTTTTCGTTTTATAAAACAGCCCAATTACCCTTTTAATATCGAATCTATTTTTTCTAAGGTAGTCGAATCAAAATCCAAACACTCTAATGCTTTTATGCTATCTAACAACTGCGAATTTCTACTGGCTCCCACTAATACCGAAGTGATACGCTTATCTCTTAAAATCCATGCGATTGCCATTTGAGCAAGTGTTTGACTTCTTTCTTCGGCTATTATATTCAATTCTTTTACCTTGTACAATACCTCATTAATCTGATTCTTTTTTAAATATCGACCATCTTTAACAGCTCTGGAATCCTCTGGAAAACCATGCAAATATTTATTGGTCAACACCCCTTGTCTTAAAGGAGAAAATGCAATTGCCCCTACTCCATTTTCATCTAGCACATTTAACAAACCTTCTTCCACCCAACGATCTAACATATTATATCTTGGTTGATGTATCAAACAAGGCGTCCCTAAGGCTTTTAAAATTTTAAAGGCTTTTCCTGCTTCTTCCGGCTTGTAATTAGACAAACCTATATACAATGCTTTTCCTTGGCGTACAATATAATCTAATGCCCCCATTGTTTCTTCTAAAGGTGTATCAGGGTCTGGTCTATGATGATAAAAAATATCCACATAATTTAACTTCATTCTTTTTAAACTTTGATCCAAACTAGAGATCAGATATTTTCTAGAACCAAAATTCCCATAAGGTCCTGGCCACATATCATAACCTGCTTTTGTAGAAATAATCAACTCATCTCTATACTGCTTAAAATCTTTATTAAAAATCGTTCCAAAATTAGCTTCAGCCCCTCCATAAGGTGGACCGTAATTATTTGCCAAATCAAAATGAGTAATCCCATGGTCAAAGGCCGTTCGCAAAACACCTCTTGCGTTTTCAAAATTATCTGTAAAACTAAAATTATGCCAAAGCCCTAATGATAGAGCAGGTAACAACAAACCACTTTTACCCGTTCTTCTATACTCCATATTCTCATAACGAGAATCCCTAGCTTTGTAATTTTCTTCTACCGACACATTATAATTTTTATTCATGATTTTCATTATTTTATAAGTAAACTTACTGTTTTGATTTTAGTTATATTACACCTCTCTAATTTATTTTCAACACGAGCCTTATTATAAGAGTTGTTGTTTTTGAACATGCTGCTAAAACCCTTCGAATGTTGACTTCTAAAAAAGCACTCCCACTTATTGTTATTTCACAGTTTCTATGCACATCTTTATGGTTTGCAGGTAATGGAGTAAGCAACGATATCATATCCAGTTTTAACCTCAATCAAAATACTGTAAGCTACTTAATTACTTCTGTACAGTTTGGATTTATTTTTGGCACACTTCTATTTGCATTATTGTTTATTACAGATAGGTTTTCACCTTCAACTATTTTCTTTGTCTGTTCTCTTTTAGGAGCTACATTTAATTTAGGTATTTTACTCGAGAATAACACTCTTACTTCTTTAGTAGTATTTCGATTTTTAACAGGCTTTAGTCTTGCAGGAATTTACCCTGTAGGCATGAAAATCGCAGCCGATTATTTTAACGAAGGTCTCGGTAAATCTTTAAGTTGGTTAGTAGGTGCTCTTGTTTTAGGAACCGCATTTCCGCATTTCTTAAAACTCATTTCCGGTAATTATTCTTGGACTTATGTGATTTTTTCCACTTCTATTTTAGCAGTACTCGGCGGTTTATTAATCTTGTTTTTTATTCCTAAAGGCCCTTATTATAAGACAAATTCAAAGCCAGGCTTAAACAATATATTTCGTGTTTTTAAAAACAAAAAATTCTCGCAAGCTGCAATAGGATATTTCGGTCATATGTGGGAGTTATATACCTTTTGGGCTTTTGTGCCAATATTTATTTCTATCTACAACAGTCTACATTCTGGCAGCAACCTTTCTATTCCTTTATTTTCATTTATCATTATTGGATCTGGGAGTATTGCTTGTATTGTTGGAGGCTATCTTTCTTCTTGTTTTGGAACAAAAAAAACAGCGACATACTTCCTTATTTCTTCTGGAATTTGCTGTTTGACTTCTCCCTTTTTCTTTTATAGTTCTATTTTTATATTTTTAAGTTTTATGATATTTTGGGGTGCTACGGTTATTGCAGACTCTCCTTTATTCTCTAGCCTAATCGCAAAAAACACAGAACCAGAATCCAAAGGAACTGCGCTAACCATAATAAACTGCATAGGATTTTCAATTACCATAATAAGTATTCAAACACTAAGTTATTTACAAAGTATTACTCAATCTAATTACATACTTTTAATCTTGGCTATCGGTCCAATATTTGGTGTTATTAACTTGATGAAAGAACATAAAACACAAAAATTTAGAGCATCGTAATCTTAATACTAAATTAATTTTTAAATGCCGTAATAATAATTTGGAATATTTTTTATTCAGATAAGCAAAAAGCATAAAAAAGGTCGTAAAACTATAATATTAGATGACCTTTTTAGAAATGTATAAAACCTATAATTTTCTTACCCTTTCTGATGCTGCTATTACCTTTTCTTTCAGGCTTTGCTTATAAGCAATTATGGCAGTTAATACCTCTGGAGTTGTTGCTCCAATTATTTGAGCTGCCAAAATTCCAGCATTTTTCGCCCCATCTAAAGCAACTGTAGCAACAGGAACACCTCCTGGCATTTGTAAAATTGACAATATAGAATCCCATCCATCAATGGAGTTTCTAGATTTTACTGGAACTCCGATTACGGGTAACGGACTCATAGAAGCAACCATACCAGGTAAATGTGCAGCTCCACCAGCTCCAGCAATAATTACTGAAACCCCTCTCAAATGGGCGTTTTTAGAAAATTCAACTAATTTTTCTGGAGTTCTATGCGCCGAAACAATATCAACTTCATTTTCAATTCCAAATTCATTTAAAACATCAATGGCTTCTTGCATGATTGGAAGATCGGAATCGCTTCCCATGATAATTGCTACTTTCATTTTTTATGTTTTTTTGAGCACCCCAAAACCTGTCGAAGGATACAAATTATTTACTAATTACACGAATTATATTTTTGACTTTTTCTGCAATTTCTCTTGCTTTTTCTAGGTCTTTATTAACAATCGTTACATGTCCCATTTTACGAAATGGTCGTGTTTCCTTTTTTCCATATATATGAGGTGTTACCCCAGATAACTTAAGAACCTCTTCCATCTTTTCATAAATAACATTACCTGAAAAGCCTTCTTCTCCAACAAGATTTACCATAACTCCTGCTAATTTACTTTCTGTACTACCCAAAGGCAAATTTAAAACAGTACGTAAATGCTGTTCAAATTGATTGGTATAAGAAGCTTCAATACTATAATGACCACTGTTATGTGTCCTAGGAGCAACTTCATTGACTATAATCTCGTCATTTTCCGTTTGGAACATTTCTACGGCTAATAAACCTACATGTTTAAAAGACTCCGTTACATGTAAAGCAATTTCATTTGCTTTTTTCGCAACCTCATCTGAAATTCTTGCCGGACAAATTACATATTCTACCTGATTGGCTTCTGCATGAAATTCCATTTCAACCACAGGGTATGTTTTCACTTCACCTACTGAGTTTCTAGCAACAATAACTGCCAATTCGTTTTTAAAAGAAATCAATTCTTCTGTAATACAATCCGTATCCGCTAAAGAAAGAATATCTTCTTGACTTCTAACAATTTTTACTCCTGTTCCATCATAACCAAATTGAGCAGACTTCCATACAAAAGGAAATTCAAAACTCGCTTTTTTTAATTCTTCTAAACATGAAAATCGTCGATGTGCAGCTGTTGGGATTCCCTTTTCTACATAAAAATCTTTTTGTTTTCCCTTGTGTTGAATTACTTCAATAACATGAGGTTGTGGATATATTTTTACTCCTTGCTTTTCTAATTGATATAAGGCATCAATATTTACATGCTCTATTTCTATCGTTAATACATCTACTAATTTTCCGAAATTATAAACCGTATCAAAATCCAATAAATCACCTTGATGAAATTCACTACAATGAGCAGCACAAGGAGCTTCATTTGAAGGGTCTAAAATACAGGTATAAATATCAAATTTTTGGGTTTCGGCTAACAACATTTTACCTAGTTGCCCGCCTCCTAAGACACCTAATTTAAAATCTGAGGAAAAATATGTTTTCATATCTATTAAATTTGGCGCAAAAATAGGTATCTATTTTGAATAAAAAGAGCTTTAATAGTTACTAATTATCAGAGTATCTTCATCCTCATTTATCACCACGTTATATTGTCGTAAATAGTACGGTTCCTCTATTTGCTCAGAGTTTCCATCACTATCTTTTGAATAAGTCATAGAATACCCTAAATCAAAACGATAATATATTCCATCTTCAGCGCATGAATTGGTTAATTCTGGAAAATTACTATAATCCATTCCACTTGAGCAAGAAGAAACCTCTATATGCGGACAAGCCAAATCAAATGCTAAATACTGACCTCCACTTTGATCTCCGCTGCCCGTATTATAAACAATTATCCCCCTATGACCCCAGTTAGAATAAACAACATACTCGCTTGGAATCGACAAATCTTGAGATTCTGACAAATTCAAATTGATTTCTTCACTAACTATAATATATGGAATTAAATTTTGAACTTGATAATCATCGTCATTACATGAGTTTAATACAAATGCTAAAGACAATAGAAATAGATATTTTTTCATTACACCTTTGAGATTAAAGAAAGTTAGAGCGCAATTTACAAATAATTTGTATCTTTGTCATTAATCTCATTGGCAATTAGTCACAATGGGATTTTGTTTTTATAAAAAAAAGTTATGAGTGATATATCGTACTACTCTCCTGAAGGGTTAAAAAAATTAAAAGACGAATTAGAGCATTTAGAACAGGTAGAAAGACCGAGAGTTACTCAAGATATCTCTGATGCTAGGGACAAAGGAGACTTGAGTGAAAATGCAGAATACCATGCCGCAAAAGAAGAGCAATCTCATTTAGAGTTTAAGATTGCTAAACTAAAAAATGTGGTTGCCAGCGCAAGAATATTAGATGAATCTCAATTAGATCTTTCTAAAATCTTAATTCATTCAGTGGTAAAGCTAAGAAATACAGCAAACAAAATGGATTTTACCTACACATTGGTTGCTGATTCGGAAACAGATATCAAAAACGGAAAACTTTCTGTAAACTCACCTATTGGAAAAGGTTTATTAGGTTTAAAAATAGGTCAAATTGCAGAAGTTAAAGTTCCTAATGGGATTATGAGATTTGAAATTTTAGAAATTTCTAGGTAATAAAAGTCGAAAAGGCATGCTCAGAGTATGTTTAGAGCACATTTTTACATACTAATTTAAAGCCCTTTTTTTTATTTTTGAAAAGGGTTTTCTGTTTTTGAATCAAATATTTATTTTATGGAAACTATATTCACGAAAATTATCAAAGGAGAAATTCCTTCCTATAAAATTGCAGAAAATAATGATTTTTATGCTTTTCTAGACATCAATCCAAACACAAAAGGGCACACTCTTGTAGTTCCTAAAAAACCAGTTGATAAACTTTTTGATATGGACGAAACTACATATACAGCTCTTTTTAAGTATGCTCGTAAAATATCATTCGCCATAGAAAAAGTAATCGCATGCAATCGTGTTGGCCTGACTGTAATCGGATTAGAAGTGCCACATGCACATATACATCTGATTCCCTTAAACTCAATGAGTGATGCTAATTTCTCAGCTCCAAAAACAAAAATGACAGAAAAAGAATTTATAGAATTGGCTAAAAAAATTGCTTCCGAAATAAAAGATTAAACAGGTATCTGAACCTCAAAAACAGTTCCCTTTTCAAGTTCTGATTTTTTTACAAATATTTTCCCTGCATGATAATCTTCAACGACTCGTCTAGACAGAGATAGACCTAAGCCCCAACCTCTTTTCTTAGTTGTAAAACCCGTAGTGAAAATTTTCCTATACAGTTTTTTTGAGATCCCTTTTCCAGTATCTTCAACAGTAAGGATTAATGTTTTCTCTGTTTTACTCAGCACAACGGTTAAAGTACCTTTTCCTGCCATCGCGTCAATTGCATTTTTAATTAGGTTTTCAAGCACCCAAGTAAAAAGCTGATCATTAATTTTTACGACAAATTTATCTAGATCCGTATAAAAATGAAAATGTATATTTTTAGAGCTTCTAGATTCAAAATAAGCCAACGTTGTTTTAAGAATTGGAAGCACATCTATCGCCAACCTTTCTGGCTCTGAACCTATTTTAGAAAAACGTTCCGCTATGACATTCAAACGCTGCACATCCTTTTTTATTTCAGGCACAATTAGAGGAACTGCATTTTCTAGTCTCATCAATTCAATCCAACCTAATAAAGAAGACAACGGCGTACCTAATTGATGTGCTGTTTCTTTAGCCATTCCAGTCCAAAGTTTATTTTGTTCAGCTATTTTATTTGATTTAAATACCAAATAAATAATTCCAGAAAACAAAACCAATATTAAAATCAACATCAATGGATAATATTGCAAACGAGTGAGCAAATCGGAATTTTTATAATAAATCACATTTTGTTTATCTTCTAAATAAGTAATGACCATTGGAGTATTTTCTGCCTTCATCAACTCTAATTGGCTGTATAGATACACAGAATCTAAGGCCTTGATAGAATCTAAGTTTCGACTCATCACAATCGCTCCTTTTTCATCAGTTACAATCATCGGTATATTGTGATTACTTTCAAATATTTTAGCCTCTAGCGAAAAATCTTGATTCAAGTTATCCGATCCAAAACGGTCATACGCAATTGCTAAAATTTCCATTTTATACCTTTCATTAATTTTGATTTTTTCTGAAAAAACATAAGTATTCCACAGTATCGCCGAAACAATACTAAAAGATGCTACTACAATAATATATTTAGAATATTTTTTCATCAACATAAACCACAATTTTTAGGAGCATAATAATAACGTAAAAATTAATCAATATTGTTCAAATACATTTAACAGAAATTTTATATCTTTAATAATGTTGATAAGTTATCGCAATAGGAACAAAAAAAACACGCCACAAAAGGATAAATTATTATAAATTTGTATCACTCCTTTTTGAAAGGTTTCATCAAGAAAAATAATTTAATTCATAAAGAAATGCAAGTAACAGGAAAAGTTAAATTGATCAATGCAGAGCAAACATTCGGAAGCAATGGATTCAGAAAACGAGAATTAGTTGTTACTACGGAAGAACAATATCCTCAATCAATTTTGATTGAATTCGTTCAAGACAAATGTGATTTGTTAAACAATTTTAATATTGGGCAAGATGTAACTGTATCCATCAATATAAGAGGAAGAGAGTGGGTAAATCCAGAGGGAGAAACTAAGTATTTCAACTCTATCCAAGGATGGAGAATTGAAGCAGCTCAGGCTGCAGGAGCTCCTGCAGAAAATAATTTTGAAACAACTAGCGCACCAACTGTTAGCAGTAATGAATCAGAAGATGACTTACCTTTCTAAGATTATCTAATAAAATTTTAGAGGCTGTCTATTTTAGACAGCCTCTTTTTTTGGAACATAAACTCGTAAGAATTAAAGAAATCCAATAGCAAAGGATTCTCAAAAAACTTATATTTGCAAAAAAAACACCGATGCAATACAAAAGAATATTATTAAAACTGAGTGGAGAGTCTTTAATGGGCAAAAGGCAATATGGAATTGACCCAACTAGATTGTCTGATTACGCTCAAGAAATCAAAGCTATTGTTGACAAAGGCATTGAAGTTGCAATTGTAATCGGTGGAGGAAATATTTTTAGAGGTGTTGCAGGTGCAAGTAATGGAATGGATCGAGTACAAGGAGATTATATGGGAATGCTAGCCACTTGCATCAATGGATTAGCTCTACAAAGCGCTATTGAATCTGCGGGTGTAAGTACTCGTTTACAAACAGCAATTAAAATGGAGCAGGTAGCTGAATCTTTTATCAAAAGAAAAGCCGTTCGTCACTTAGAAAAAGGACGTGTCGTTATTTTCGGAGCTGGAACAGGAAACCCTTACTTTACGACAGATACCGCTGCCGTTTTAAGAGCTATTGAAATATCGGCTGATGTAATATTAAAAGGAACTCGTGTAGATGGTATTTATTCTGCTGATCCAGAAAAAGATCCTACCGCAACAAAATTCGACCATATTACTCACCAAAGTGTATTAGACAAAGGTTTAAAAATAATGGACCTAACAGCATTTACTTTAAGTCAAGAAAACAATTTACCTATTATTGTATTTAACATGGACACAGAAGGAAACCTTCAGAAATTACTTTCTGGAGAAAAAATAGGAACTGTAGTATCAGCCAAACAATAAACTGAACAATTTAAATATTCATTATGAACGAAGAAATAGAATTTATCATTGATAGTGCTAAAGAACAAATGAACGATGCTGTAGAACATTTGACTAAAGAATTCAGTAATATTAGAGCTGGCAAAGCTACTCCAGGTATGTTAGGAAGCGTCATGGTAGACTATTATGGTTCTCAAACTAAATTGAGCCAAGTTGCCAATGTAAATACACCTGATGGTAGAACTATTACTGTTCAGCCATGGGAAAAACAACTGATTACTGAAATTGAAAAAGGTATTTTATTTGCAAACTTGGGATTTAATCCTATGAACAACGGTGAAAGTATTATTATTAATGTACCACCGCTTACCGAAGAAAGACGTCGTGAATTATCTAAAATTGCGAAAGCTGCTGCAGAGCACGGAAAGGTAAGTATTAGAAATGCTCGTAAAGACGCAAATAATGAAATCAAAAAATCAGATATTTCTGATGATGAAAAGAAAAATACGGAAGCAGACGTTCAAACATTAACAGATTCATTTATTAAAAAAATTGATGAAGTATATACTGTTAAAGATGGAGAAATCATGAAAGTATAATTTCTTTTAAAATCTATAAAAAAGTACCCTGACCTTATGGACTGGGTACTTTTTTTGTTTAACCAATCCATTTTTTAAAATCTTTAACCTTCTCCCTACTTACAATTATTTCACTCTCTGAAAAAGAATGCAAAACCAATTTTAACCTGCTATTGGTATAAGATATAATGTCTTTTATGGCATTGATATTTACATGAAATTTCCTGCTTACTCTATAAAACTTTAAAGGATCTAATCCCGAATCAATCTCATCCAAAGTCCCATCGATCAAAAAACTTCTATTATTTTGAGTCGCAATATATGTTCCTTTATTTTCACTATAAAAACATTCCACCTCATCAATAGGGATCATCTTTAAATGCTGCCCTAGTTGCACCGTAAATCGCTCTTTATAACTCTTCTCTAATGGGTTTACCAATAGCTTTCGTATCTGATCTAAATCAACCTGTAGAGATTGTTTATTCATATGGTTTGCAAAAAATTTATCAACTGCACTTTTTAATTCTTTATGATCAATCGGTTTTAATAAATAATCAATACTATTTAATTTAAAAGCTTTTAGAGCATATTCATCGTAGGCCGTTGTAAAAATGATGGCACTATCTACTTTAACTTGTTCAAAAATTTCAAAACACAAACCATCTGACAATTGAATATCCAATAGAATCAAATCAGGATGTTTATTCTCATGAAGCCACGTAACAGACTCTTCTACAGAATGTAATATCGCCAAAACATCTCTTCCTATCGTCTTTAACATTCTAGTCAACCTCCTAGCTGAAGGTTTTTCGTCTTCTATAATGATTATTTTCATTGTTTATATACTCTTTAATTTTTCGTTTTTCCCATTTAGAAGTTTTCCCTAAAACTCTAAAGCCATGCATAAACAATCCAAACCCCCAGCCAAATAAAGGAAATAATGACCAAATAAACTCCGAGATTTCTGAGTAATTCCTATACCCCAAAAAAGGCATAACAACACAATAGATTGCCAAATGAATATAAAATCGTCTAATGGATTTAACTTTAAGCACTGCTCTAGTATATCTTTCTTCTTCTTCTGATACTTGTTTATTCATCACACAGAAATTAAAATTGATCTGAGTCCATAAACTGCTGTACCTTTTTCTGCTCCCATGTATTGTTAAACCCAAGTAAGCGAATCCCTTTGATAGACAAACCTAAACCCCAGCCCAACATTGGATACCAAAACCATTGAAGACTCCAATCTGTTCTATAATTCAAGATTGCCAGAAAAGGAATGACAACACAATAAGATGCCAATCCATAATAGAATCCTTTTAATGCATCTACTCGTTTTTTAGCTCTAAGATATTTCTCACTTTGATTTATATAATCTGTTTGCATAATTTTTATTTCTTTGGTTAAAAGCGGTAACTTCACCTGAAAAACTTCAGAATCAGAAATCACCTCAACAAGCTTTTTAGTAATCAGAGCATAACGTTGTTTGATGTTTTCTAGACCTACTTTAGTACTTTTCTCTAAAGAAGCTTTTGGTCTATTATTATTCTCGATGACTAGAAAACTGTCTTGCTCATAAATTTTTATCTGAAGCGGAATTTTAGAACTTATTATATTATGCTTTACAGCATTTTCCAATAATAACTGTAACGATAAAGGAACTACCTTATAATCAGGATTGCTTATTCGCTCTGGCAAACTATATTCAATTCCATCCTCAAACCTCATTTTTAACAACTGCATATAAGATTTGGCGAATTTCAATTCCTCTTCTAAAGGAATTAAATTTTTGTCTTTTTGCTCTAATACATAGCGATATACTTTGGACAAACCCGTTGTAAATTCTCCTGCTTTAATAGGGTTCTCTTCAATCAAAGAAGTCAATACATTTAAACTATTAAATAAAAAATGAGGATCTAACTGATTTTTTAAAGATTCGTATTTAGCCGTTTCTGTCTTGGCCACAATTTGCGATTCTGTAACTTTTTTATCCTGATATTTATAATAATAATAAAAAACATGAAAAACAATAACGATCGTTAAACTGATCCACAAACCAAAAGAATAATACCTCCACTGCTCATCTTGCATAAAAGTTTCAAATAAAACCTCTTTTAGATAAACCTTTGTAAAAACACGGAGAAAAAACAAACCAGACAAACTTATGGTAACCGAACCAATAATTCCAATAACAACACGAAATGGCCAATTTCTATCTTTCCATTTTATACGGTTCAATCCATAAAAAAAAGCAAGATTTGAAAAAGTCAATACAAACGAATACAACTGATTTATTCCTAAATGATAGAATAATTCGTTATAAGATTCAAAATTAAAATCTGAATAAAAAAAATTACCTAGTAAAGAAGTAGCTATTCCAATTGCACATGCAAGCAATACGTTTTTCAAAAATCTATTCATAATTATAACTTACAGTTCGCTAAAGTATTTTTTGCTCGATCTTCTCCCCAATTTGGGTAAAATGGTGACGATAATTCAAATGTAGCAAAAAGTTCGATAGATTTTTCTAGATCCTTACAAAATGGCTCTGTAGACTTTCCATAAAATTTGGCTCCACCAATATTCCACTTCGCCTGGCAATAAACTACCCTAGGGTTTGAAGGTGTAAGATTTTTTGCTTTTTTATAAAGTTTGCTAATTTTTCTAGAATACTTTCTTCCATAAGTAGCATCATCAAAAGCAACCCAAGAAGTATGCAACAAAGCCTGAAGAACTATAATTTCTGAATTATTTTTTGATAGTTTCTTTGCACTATCAAGATACTCTTGCCCTTTTTTAAGTTTCGTGTCTAAAAGAGTTTCGTCTTTTAAACCAAAACTTGAAGTGATTTCTATTTGTGCTGCATAATAAAAAGGCAACCAGTCGTCCTGCTCTGCATTTGCAATACGCTCAAACAGATGGATAGCTTCACTATTTTTTTGTTCCTGCCATAAACCAAATGCTTTTTGCATCCCTTTTTCATAACTAGAGTGATTTGGTTGAGCTGATACTGCAATCGTTATACTGAATACTAAAAATGTTATAATTTTTCTCATCATAAATTGTTTTTTAATGTTGATACAAAGGTGTTATTTAATTAAATTGTTAGAAAAAATCAGAAACTCAACTGTTCCTTTTTCAGGATGAATTGTAATTTATAACCTACCTAAAGATTATCTAATTGATTCTCCGTTCCTTTTTCACTTATCGTCCGGAAAAAACCTATAAAGAAGAATCTGTCTGCAGAAGGCAATAAAGCTCTACTTTTATAAATCCCGTTACTAGTAGCTGTTTTAGAATACTGATAGCCATTTATATTTTGTCTCCCTAAAACATTATTTACAGATAGATAAAGGATTTCTTGCTGTGAAATCAAATAAGCCCAATTTAAACTTAAGCTACCATAAGCAGTCGTTTTCTGATTTAAAAAACCCGATCTATTCGGATCTGTATACGTTCTCCCAGAGGCATATGTATAACTCAACCCTAGTTGACTTTTCCAACCTTCTACCCAATGTTTTACCACTACAGATACATTATGCCTATTCACAAAATTGGGTTGCGCCTTTGTTTGGTAATTTTTAAAATCTCTTTCACTAGCTAAATAAGAATAACTCAGCCAATAATCCGTATTTTTAAAACTTGTATTATCTCTCCAAAACAGATCCAAACCATTTGCGTAACCATAACCTTTTGAGGTGTAATTTGTAGTTAAATCAGGTCGTTCAGTGTCGTATCTCACCAAATTATCATAGTTCTTAGCATACAATTCCGCTCTAAAAATCCGACCCTTTTTATTGAATTGATAATTTAAAATATAATGTTGAGTCTCTGCCGAGCCTATATTTTTATCAAATTTTAAATATTGATTGCCCGCAGCTTGTTTAAAATCTCCGTAAGCAAAAGAAACCTGACCAAATTTAGATACCTTATATGCCAGTGACACTCTTGGTGATAAAGATATTTTTTGCTCTAAGTGAGAATACTCTGCTCGAAACCCCGCTTTTAAAACCAAATCCTTAGAAAAGAATAGATCCATTTCAGAATACGCCGCCGCAATCTTTTTTGTAAAGCCATAATTGATTTTTGTACTATTTTTATCAGTATAACCTTCGTCAAATTGAGTTATAAAATACTCGCCACCAAAACTCAATTGAAACCTACTAGAAAAAAAATGTTTGATTTTCAATTTTCCATGCACAGAATTCTCCACATCCTCAATCTCACTAAACTGAATATCATTTTTTAACTGGCCATACGTATAACTCATACCAGTAATAATAGACCAACCATCACCCAAAACTCCTTTATAAGAACCATTAAAATAAACATTCTTGTTTTTTAATGCATCCTGTATGCCTTCAGCAAAATTAATATCCTCTTGAATCACTTCAAAGCTACTTACATCAAAAGCGGTGTATAATTTTAATAAGCCATTTGTAAACTTATGTCGATAAACAGTTTCCCCGGATAATGATTCGTAGGGTTTGATCCATTCATTCCTGTCTTGGAATACTCCATTATAAGGGCCTAAATTAAGATAGGATATATTGACACTTAAAGAATTTTTATTCCATATTTTAGTATTCCCCACACTAACACCAACACTCATAATGCCAACATCTGTTTTCTCTTGCTCAGGTTCATTAATGGTATTTAGCAACAAAACACTTGACAGTGCCTGACCGTATTCTGCGGAATAACCTCCTGTAGAAAAGGTCATTCCTTCAAATAAAAATGGCGAATACCGTCCTCTGGTAGGTGTATTATTTTCCGTTGAAAGGTAAGGAGTAAAGACACGAATTCCATCTATAAAAATTTGGGTTTCATCAGCCTCTCCTCCCCTTACAAACAACCGACCATCTTCTGCAACTGTTGACGTACCTGGCATTGTTTGAAAGGCAGCAATTGGATCTCCCAACGCACTAGCCGTGGTTACAACATCTAATGGTTTTAAAGTTGCTATTTTACTATTGTCTCCTGATGAAAAAGAACCTGCAGAAATAACAACAGCATCTAAAGAGTTGACATCTTCTTTTAAACTTAACACCAGTGAATTCATTAAATTTACCTCAGCTACAATCTCTTTTGTTTCAAAAGAGATATAAGAAATCACCAAACTTTGACTTCCTTTTTTTTGAGTTACAAATTCAAATCGCCCTTTTTCATCAGTTATAGACCCTGCATAGGACCCTTTTATATACACGTTAGCCCCAATGATAGGTATTTTACTGTGATCTAAAACGACTCCACTTATACTTGTTTGAGCGCAAATAATTGTTGAACTTAAAAAAAACAAGACCCCTAAAATATATATTATTTTCATTTGACTTTTGATTATTACAGCCCAAAAATCATATAAATCAATAGATTACAAAATTAATAAAGTCTCAATTGTCGAGTTTTAAAGATGAATTGTAATGAATCGAGCTCTTATTTTTTACAAAATCTACTATATAACTGTTTATCTTAAACGAAAAACTATAAGCATATGCTTAACAGTTATTTATATAATTTTTTTAGTTCTACTAACGATTATTCATTATTTTTGCAGAAACTTTCTTACACTCGTAATTTAACCTCTAAGGTTTCAGCATTAATCGCTCATCAACAAAATAATGAGCTACACGACTAATAAATATTCTGCAAACTAAAAAACAATTGTAGGATATAAAAGGAATAATTATGATAATACACAAAACATTTATAGGCATATTCTTTTTCTTTGCAGTCTGCTTCAATACGGTTGCTCAAGAATATTGTACCCCAGAATTCATAGGAAGCAACAAAGATTATTATATTTCCAACATCACTCTGAAAACGATTGATAATTCAAGTACTAATAACGCCGACTTATACGAATATTACGATACAATTACAACAAGTCTGGAGCGTGCCATTACTTATTCTGCCTCCGTCACATACAAAGCTATAAATTACGTTGATGTTACTTTAAAGATCTGGATCGATTTTAATAATGATGGTGTTTTTGACACTACAAGTGAAGAAATCTATTCTTTCAATCACAATGAAATAAACACTGGACACTTCACAAAAAACTTCTCATTTACCGTTCCTAATACTGCTACCATAGCAACTTCAAGAATGAGAGTTTCCATCAGGCAGAATATAACCAATGCAAACCCCTGTGATTTAGGCTATCAAAAAGGAGAAGTAGAAGATTATAATATCAACATCATCGAAACAAATCAAGCTCCGACAGCAAACTGTATTGGAGATTTAGACATCACTTTAGACGTTTCTGGGAATGCAACAATTAGCCCAAGTGATATTAATAATGGATCTACAGATGACTATGACGCTGACAACTTATTTTTAAGCATCGATAAAACTCAATTTAACTGTGATGACGTTGGCATTCCAAGCACAGTAACATTAACGGTTGAAGATTCTCAAGGATTAACAAGCACTTGTACAACAACTGTGAATGTATCTAAGTATACTGGCGATTTTATAGCTCCAATTATCGAACCAACTACAGCGTATTGTAGTTATACTGCAACGATTCCTGTTTTAAATTTTCAGTGTCGTGAACTAATAGAAGCGACAACTACAGACGATACTTATTTTTCTAATACAGGAACTTTTACAATTGATTGGCATTTTGATTATGGTGGTACAACTGTTACGAGCACTGAAACCATCATTATAGAAACACCTATAACTCCTTCAAATATATTAATTTCAGATACTACGGAAAGTACAGCTACTATTATTTGGGATGCTAACGGAGCTTCCGATTTTAAAATAAGACACAAGCCTACAACAGAGGATAACTGGACTGAATCCATTTCGTCTACAAATTCAATTAGTTTAACAGACCTTTATGATGGTATTGAATATGAAATTCAAATTAAAGTTAATGTTCCATGTAATGATTACAGTTCTTCTGAAACATTTACAACTATTGAAATTGAATATTGCGATAGTAATTTAAACAGTAGTGGTAACAGTAGTTATTACATAACCAACACTTCTATTGGATCTATTGATAACGATAGTGACAATAGCGCAGACGAATACACTTATTACTCAGGAGTCTCTACAGACCTTACAGCAGGTGAAACTTTTTCCGGATCAATTAAGTATACCCGAGCGGGATACGGCGTTACCGCCATAGTTGTTTGGATTGATTTTAATAATGATGGTGATTTTGACGACGAAGGAGAAAAAATCTATAGTAAGGTTATCCCAGGTGATTCCGCTACACAAATCACAATCGAGCTTACAGATATACTTATCCCTGAAACAGCCAAAGAAGGAAAAACTAGAATGCGGATTAGTATTAGTCAGAACGCAGCGCTAGATTCGGCCTGTAATTTCAATTATCGAGAAGGTGAGATGGAAGATTATGATATTTACATAATCCCCAAAAACCAAAGTACCTTTGAAGCTGCCATGTTTACACAAATTTATCATTATTCAACAACAGAAAGATGGATAGAAATTAGCAATTCTAGTTTGGAAATAATTCCAGAAAACACTTTAAACCTTGCTTTATACAAAAACAAAACAGGTTCACAATCGGGGATTACACCAGATGCAACCTATACCGTTTCTTCTTCAATACCTGTAGGAAATTCTGTATTAATCAACAGTAGCTCTTCCGTTTTAAGCAATTATCAAACAAACGTTTTAACAGATGATTTGATTACCGATTTTGATGATGAGAATGATATTTTAATCATTTCTTCCAAAACAGATAATACCGCTTGGGACAATAGGTTTGATATCGCTAATATTAAAAACAATACTTCTACTGTCAGAGTCGATGAAATCACAACCTACAATTCTGACATCGATTCCTCTGAATGGGTTTCCTTTGTGGATGACAACTTAGACTCTTATCGAGATTTGGCTAATGGAGGACCTGAAAGGCATCCTCACGCTCCATTAATTTCCGAGGTAGATAATGCAGATTTGAACACAAATATTTTATTAGGTTCTCATTTTTTCAACCTGACAAACAGAGAAAATAACGATTGGACAAACGGCTTACCAGACCGTTCTAGAGCAGTGGTTGTAAGCGAAGATTACAGTCTTGTTGAACTTCTATCTGCCAGAAGATTAGAGATTTCTTCTTCCTCAAAACTTACAGTAACAAACAGCCTGCTTTTAGTGTCAGACAATCTCAATATCAACTCAGGCTCTGAGATTAGGCTTGCTGGCACCTCACAATTAATACAAACGCATACAAGTGAAAAAAACACATCGGGAATCGGCAAACTATATATTGATCAAAAATCAAATATTACGAGTATTTATAGATACAATTATTTAAGCTCTCCCGTTAATACTATAGGAGCTTCCAATTATACTATAGCTTCTGTTTTAAAAGATGGAACAGAAGTAACAAGCGCCAATTCAACTGCTTTAGACATCAATTTTGTAGGAGGTAATGACGGTAGTGCTACCGACCCTATTTCGATAGCCGAATACTGGATTTATACCTATGCCAACGGTGATGGTGGTTTATCCAATTGGCTGCAAAAAAATTCAGATAAAACCATCGAGCAAGTGCATGGTTTTACCTTAAAAGGACCAGGAGTTGCACAAAATTACACTTTTGTAGGAACCCCAAAAGACGGAGAATTAACTACAACTATTGGAATCTATCAAACTTCTTTGGTAGGAAACCCCTATACATCAGCAATCAGTGCAAATAAATTTATAGAAGACAATACAAATTCCATTGATGGCACTTTATATTTTTGGGAACATGTAGGGGTTGAAGACGAAAATAGTTCGGACACTTCTGGACATTACTACGCAGGTTATATTGGCGGTTATGGAACTCGAAATATTTCTATGGGATTAGCTGCGAACCTGGTTGAATCAAATGACGACGAGGATCCCTCCACTCCTTCTTTGGGAGACGGCATCTATAAAACACCTAAAGAGTATATTGCTGTGGGTCAAGGATTTTTTGTTAGCAGCGTAAATGGAGGCACAGTTACCTTTAATAATAGTCAACGAGAATTTATCAAATTAGGTGATCAATCTACATTTTTTAAAAACAAAAAAACAAAAAAAGAAACATCTTTATCTCTAGATAATGACAATTCTAATCTTCCAATTATTAAGTTAGGCCTTAACTATATTAATGATGAAGCTATAAATATGCATAGACAAATCGGAATTTCATTCAACGAAAATAATTCATTCGCCCATGATAATGGATATGATTCAGTTCTTTTCGACTTAGGTTCAACTGATATTTACTGGAAATTCCCCGACAACGACAGAAAATACAGCATTTCAGGCGTACAACAACTCCATGAAGACCTCGAAGTGCCTCTTGTTTTAGTAATGGGATATACTGGAGATATTACAATAACCATTGATGAATGGCAGGCCATAAACAGAGATGTATTTATCAAAGATAAATTAACAAATCAAACCTATAAAATAAACGACAATAAGGTTACTCTTTTTCTAAATGAAGATCTATACGAAGATCGTTTTGTATTAACTTTTAAATTAGAGGACTCCTTAAATAACAACAGTGATTTAATCACCGAAAAATTATATATCTACTACAATTCCAATAAAGAAAAAATAGTCATCGATAATATAAACAGCACAAATATTGAAAACGTTTATTTGTACAACATCGTTGGATCTTTAATTCAAACCTGGAACACTTTTGAAGATATTTCAAAGGAAGAACTAGCCATTTCAAATTTAACAAGCGGAATTTATATTGTAAAGGTAAATTCCAATGGAAAAACGATTGCTAAACAAATACTTGTTCCTTAATTTTTAAATGAAGGTATTTATACTTCCTGTTTTACAAACATAAACTCCATAATTGAAATTTAGTGTTTTGTATTTACTTCCTAGGAGTTAGCATCAAATGATTTTTTAGCCTTTTATAAAACAAACCAAGATGAAACTTGGTGTATTTATGAAAGGCTGAATTATTATGATCTTTTTTACTTCTTGTTTTTAATTTAAACACACTCTCTACAGTCGACTTTTCTATCTTATCTTAAAAAAACAAACACCTGAATAACAGTTGGTTAAAATAAGTTTTGTTATACTAACGATTATTTATTAAATTTGAATCGAAATTTCATCCACAGATATACTATTAAAATTTAATAAATAATCGCTCATCAATAAAATTATTAGCTACACGACTAAAAAAAACAGCAAACGAAAAAACAATTGTAGAATATAAAATAAACAATTATGGAAATACACAAAAGACTTTTAGGTTTGTTTTTTTTCTTTGCGGTCTGCTTTAATACAGTTGCTCAAAACTATTGTAGTCCAGGAAACATAGGAAACAATGAACGTTATCACATCTCCAACGTCACTCTTGAAACTATTAATAACCAAAGTGATCATCAATCTAACAATTACGAGTATTATGAGACTATTACAACGAGTCTAGAACGTGCCACTACTTATTCTGCCTCAGTTACTTACGAAACTAACAATAAAGTTAGTTATTTAAAAGTCTGGATCGATTTTAATAATGATGGTGTTTTTGACATTACAAGTGAAGAAATATATTCTTTTGAACGTACATCAACAGACGCTGGTACTTACACAAAAAACTTTACATTTACCGTTCCTAATGATGCTACCATAGCAACCTCAAGGCTGAGAGTTTCCATCATCCAGAGTTCAGAAAATGAAGATCCTTGTGATTTAGGCAATCAAAAAGGAGAAGTAGAAGATTATAATATTAACATAATAACTCTAAAAGACCGAAGTGCCTTTGAAGCAGCTATCTTTACACAAATTTATCATTATTCAACAACAGAAAGATGGATCGAAATCAGCAATTCTAGTTCGGAAGCAATTCCAGAAAACATCATAAATATAGCTTTATACAAAAACAAAACAGGTTCACAATCGGGAATTACACCAGATGCAACTTATACAATTCCTTCTTCAATATCAACAGGGAACTCTGTATTAATCAACAGTAGTATTTCAGTTTTAAATAATTATCAAACAAACGTTTTAACAAATGATTTTATTGCCAATTTTGATGACGAGAATGATATTTTGATCATTTCTTACACAACAGATAACACCGCTTGGGATAATAGATTTGACATCGCTAATATTAAAAATAATACTTCTACTGTTAGAATCGATGAAATCACAAACTACAATTCTGACATCAATGCCTCCGAATGGATTTCTTTTATAGATGATAACCTAGACCCTTATAAAGATTTAGCTAATGGAGGACCTGAAAGACATCCTCACGCTCCATTAATTTCCGAGGTAAATACTGCAGCAACAAATACAAATATTTTATTAGGCTCACATTTTTTTGGTCAGACAATCAGAGAAGGCAGCGATTGGACAAATGGCCTGCCAGACCGTTCTAGAGCAGTAGTTGTAAGTGAAGATTACAGCATCTCTACATCTCTGTCTGCCAGGAGTTTAGAGGTCTCGTCTTCCTCAAAATTTACAATAACAGACAGCTTACTTTTAGTATCAGACAATCTCAATATCAACTCAGACGCTGAGATTAGGCTTGCTGGCACCTCACAATTAATACAAACGCATACAAGTGAAAAAAACACATCGGGAATCGGCAAACTATATATTGATCAAAAATCAAATGTTGCGAGTATTTATAGATACAATTATTTAAGCTCTCCCGTTAATACTATAGGAGCTTCCAATTATACTGTAGCTTCTGTTTTAAAAGATGGAACAGAAGTAACAAGCGCCAATTCAACTGCTTTAGACATCAATTTCGTAGGAGGTTACGACGGAAGTACTACCAGTCCTATTTCAATAGCCGAATACTGGATTTACACCTATTCCAACGGTGATGGTGGTTTATCCAATTGGCTGCAAAAAAAATCAGATGGAATCATCGAACAAGTGAATGGCTTTACCTTAAAGGGACCAGGAGTTGCACAAAATTACACTTTTGTAGGAACTCCAAAAGACGGAATATTAACGACGACTATTGGTGGCTTTCAAACTTCTTTAATAGGAAATCCCTATACATCAGCAATCAGTGCAAAAAAATTCATAGAAGACAATTCAAATGTCATTGATGGTACTTTATATTTTTGGGAACATGTAGGAGTTGAAGACGAAAATAGCTCGGACACTTCTGGACATTACTACGCAGGTTATATTGGCGGTTATGGAACTCGAAATATTTCTATGGGATTAGCTGCGAACCTGGTTGAATCAAATGACGATGAGGATTCCTCCACACCTTCTTTGGGAGACGGCTCCTATAAAGCACCTAAAGAGTATATTGCTGTGGGTCAAGGATTTTTTGTGTCTAGTAATTCTGTTGGAGGTACAATAACCTTTAATAATAGTCAACGAGAATTTATCAAACTAGGTGATCAATCTACATTTTTTAAAATCGAAAAAACAAAAAAAGAAATATCCTTATCTCTAGCTAATGACAATTCTAATCTTCCAATTATTAAGTTAGGCCTTAACTATATTAATGATGAAGCTATAAATATGCATAGACAAATCGGAATTTCATTCAACAAAAACAATTCATTCGCCCATGACAATGGATATGATTCAGTTCTTTTCGACTTAGGTTCAACTGATATTTACTGGAAATTTCCCGACAACGACAGAAAATATAGCATTTCAGGCGTACAACAACTCCATGAAGACCTTGAAATACCTCTTGTTTTAGTAATGGGATATACTGGAGATATTACAATAACCATTGATGAATGGCAGGCCATAAACAGAGATGTATTTATCAAAGATAAATTAACAAATCAAACCTATAAAATAAACGACAATAAAATTACCCTTTTTCTAAATGAAGATCTATACGAAGATCGTTTTGTATTAACTTTTAAATTAGATGACTCCTTAAATAACAACAGTGATTTAATCACTGAAAAATTATATATCTACTACAATTCCAATAAAGAAAAAATAGTCATCGATAATACAAACAGTACAAATATTGAAAACGTTTATTTGTACAACATCGTTGGATCTTTAATTCAAACCTGGAACACTTCTGAAGATGTTTCAAAGGAAGAACTAGCAGTTTCAAATTTAACAAGCGGAATTTATATTGTAAAGGTAAATTCCAAAGGAAAAACGATTGCTAAACAAATACTTGTTCCTTAATTTTTAAATGGAGGAATTGATGCTTTAAGGTTTGTATTTTATTGGAAGATGCACCACTTTTTTGGTTTCAAAAAAATCTTCTTTAAAATAATCCGATAAATTGTAAAGTGTTGTACTTGTAAAAACGGAAAGCTCTGCGGTTAAATCACCTCCTTTTAGGTATAAAATTCCATTTCTTAATTTATGCTTTTGCTTTTTGGTGATTTTTTTTCGTACCCATTTTACAAAATCAGGCATGGTGGTTACTGCTCTACTCACAATAAAGTCAAATTCCCCCTTTACTTTTTCCGCGCGTATATGATCTGCTTTTAAATTTTTTAAACCCAAAGCTTCTGCAACCTCTTGAACTACCTTAATTTTTTTTCCAATTGAATCTACCAATAGAAATTCTGTTTCAGGAAAAAGAATCGCTAATGGAATTCCAGGAAAACCACCACCAGTCCCAACATCCAATATTTTTGCTCCAGGGACAAAGGCTTGAATTTTTGCAATACCCAAAGAATGTAATATATGACGGATATACAATTCATCAATATCTTTACGAGATATCACATTAATTTTTGAATTCCAATCTTTATACAGATTTTCTAACTTTTCAAATTGACTCACTTGTAAGTCACTAAGCTCTGGAAAATATTTTTTTATTAATTTCATATTCGAATCAATTTGGAGGTAAAAGTAATATCTTTTAATTATCTTATAGTGTATTAATATGAATTATTAAATTTGTGTGAGCTAAAAAAAGGTTATTTTTGCAATTGATTCATAACACATGGAAAAAATAAATTTCTCTAGAATAGACAGTGCGAAGTTTTTTAGAACTTTAAACAAACGAGTAAATGGCTATTTTAAAGAAAATAAAATTGCTCGAACGGGTAATTGGAAGTTATATTTCAAGGCAGTTTTAGTGTTTACTTTATTATTTATACCCTATCTTATCGTATTAACTGTTTCTTTACCGAACTGGGCAATGTTATTGCTTATGATTATATGCGGAATAGGAATGGCTGGCGTAGGAATGAATGTGATGCACGATAGTAATCACGGTTCCTTTTCGAACAAAAAATGGGTAAACCAATTAATGGGAAGCAGTATTTATATCCTAGCTGGAAACGTTTACAACTGGAAAGTACAGCATAATGTTTTACACCATACATATACAAATATAAAAGGACATGATGAAGATATAGATGCGGGTAGAATAATTCGTTTCTCTAAACACTCGGAATGGTTAAAAATTCATCATCTACAAAAATATTATTCATTTTTCCTTTATGGACTATTAACAATCAACTGGGCGATTACAACAGATTTCAAACAGACAAAACGTTATTTAAAAAGAGGACTCTCTTATGGAGACTTCCCAAACCCAAAGATTCAATGGCTTACTTTAATTCTCTCTAAAGTTTTATACTATTCATTTTGGGTAGGATTACCGATAATTTACTTAGACCTTGCTTGGTGGGAAATTTTTATTGGCTTTTTTGCGATGCATTATACAGCAGGACTGATATTGAGTTTGGTCTTTCAGTTGGCTCATGTTGTACCCAATACGGACATGCCATTACCTGACAAGAACGGAAACATGGAACATACTTGGGCGATACACCAATTATTTACAACTTCAAACTTTGCACCAGACAGTAAATTTGTAACCTTTTGTACAGGTGGATTAAATCACCAAGTAGAACATCATATATTTCCACATGTTTCCCATATTCATTATGGAAAACTAGCGAAAATAGTCAAAGAAACGACTAAGGAATTTAACTTGCCTTATCATGAATACAAAACGATGACAAGGGCAATAAAAGAACATTTCCATCAGTTAAAAACATTAGGAATAAACCCTGTTTATCATTAAATACATTATGTTTACTCTTCAAATCAAATAACCCAACTTTATTAGTAATGAAACAATTATCAGACAGAATTAACAGTTTACCAACATCTGCTACTTTAGCAATGGCTGCTAAAGCAAGAGAACTGAAAGAACAAGGAAAAGACATTATCAGTTTAAGTTTAGGGGAACCAGACTTTAATACTCCTGAATTCATTAAAGAGGCTGCTATACAAGCTGTAAAGGACAACTACAATTCTTACAGTCCAGTAAATGGATATTTAGATTTACGTGAATCTATTTGTAAAAAATTTAAAAGAGACAATAATCTTTCGTATAATCCAAACCAAATTGTGGTTTCTACGGGTGCTAAACAATCCATTGCGAATGTTGCACAAGTACTATTAAACCCAGGTGACGAAGTTTTACTACCAGCTCCTTACTGGGTTAGTTATTCTGCTATTTCAATTTTAGCTGAAGCAACTTACGTAGAAATCCCTTCTTCTATTGATACAGATTTTAAAATCACTCCAGAGCAATTAGAAGCAGCAATCACTCCTAAATCAAAATTAATTTTCTTTAACTCTCCTAACAATCCTAGTGGAACTGTTTATTCTGAAGAAGAATACAGAGCCTTGGCTAAAGTTTTAGAAAAATACCCTAATATTTTTGTGGTTTCAGATGAAATCTACGAGCATATCAATTATGGAGTTGGAAACTTTAGTTTTGCTGCCATCGAAAGTATGTACGACAGAACGATTACCATTAATGGAGTTGCAAAAGCTTTTGCTATGACAGGATGGAGAATTGGATATATTGGAGCGCCTGAATGGATTGCTAAAGCATGTAACAAACTTCAAGGACAGATTACCTCAGGTGCTAACTGTATCGCTCAAAGAGCAACAATTACTGCTTTAGATGCTCCTGTAACTAAAATTGGCTATATGGTAGATGAATTCCACAAAAGAAGAGATATCGTTTTAGACCTTTTAGGAAAAGTTAAAGGATTTAAATTAAACATCCCAGAAGGAGCATTTTATGTATTCCCGGATATTTCTTATTTCTTTGGAAAGACTATAAAAGGAAATAAAATTAAAACAGCTTCAGATTTCTCTATGTTTTTATTGGAACATGCGAACATCGCAACAGTAACAGGAGAAGCATTTGGCGCACCTGATTGTATTAGAATGTCTTATGCTGCTTCAGAAGAACAATTAAGAGAAGCTATTGAAAGAATTAAAAAGGTACTAGCATAAAGTCAAGCTCTTAGTAAATAAATATAAAATCCTCGGGACAAACTCCCGAGGATTTTATATTTAAAAAACGTTCAAACAACACCCTTCACCTATTATCAAATTACAGCATTCAAACATCAATGAACAGCCTGTTATAAATATAAATAAGACCGTTGCATAATGCTCTTTTCAGTTTTAGATTTCAATTTTGACTTTTTAAATCTAAAATTTATATTTTTTTTTCTTATTTTCATTGTTTATCTTAGTTATGGATCTATTTTTTGGTTCATTTTCCTTTAGTTTTTA
>NZ_JBAHZZ010000190.1:0-23151 GCF_037132785.1 Flavicella sp.
ACACAAGAAAAGATGAAGGAAAATTCAGAAAATCACATGAAAACACTTCAAAATGACAGCAAAAGGGTAGTCAAATATTTTAAATATCACAACATAAAATATGCTGCGTAAAACTAACGATATATAGATGCGAGGTTAATATGCATCAAATATAATAGGATATTTATTAAAAGTACTTGTTTCTTAATGTGTTTTCAGAATACCTACACTTTACAAAGTTTTTTAAAATAATATCTTTCGGACTTTCAATACCTGGCAACTGCCTCCTGCTTAGAGATGTATATGTTGTGTTTTTTATTTAAAGAAATAAAAAAAACTCATTAGATTTTTCTAATGAGTTTTTATGAATTTTGAAAAGAAAAGTCCTATTTACGACGAGCCTCTTTGATTCTTGCTTTTTTACCTGTAAGCTCTCTAAAGTAAAAAATACGAGCTCTTCTTACTTTACCTTGCTTGTTTACTTCGATTTTCTGTAAAGCTGGTAAGTTTACTGGAAAGATACGCTCTACGCCAACTGTTCCAGACATTTTTCTAATAGTGAAAGTTTCAGAAGATCCAGATCCTCTTCTTTGGATAACAACTCCTCTGTAAAACTGAGTACGAGTTTTACTACCTTCTTTAATTTCGTAATACACAGTAATTGTGTCTCCAGCTTGAAATTCTGGGAATTCTTTTTTTTCTACAAATTCGTTTTGTACAAAATCTACTAAATTAGCCATTTGTTTATATTTAATCGGTTTCAACAAACCAACATTCACGAGTATCGTTAGAGGTTGATTTTGAGGTTGCAAATATAGTTCTTTTTTTTGTCTAAGAATATTGAAACGTGTTTTTTTAGAACTTAATAATATGAGTTTTCAGTTGTTTACTCGTTTTCTTTTATAGGGGTGTAATTTGAACAAGCATATATCCAGAATTTTCTAGTGTCTTTTCCATTTATCTTAATGATTATAGGGTCAAGTTCTTTTATTTCAGAGAAATAGAGGTCTAATTTAGCAGGGTGATTACCTTTTTTTAAATTATTTTTAAAACGTTTGTCAGAGTCAATAAATAGAGCTGTTTTTCCTTTAAGAATAGATAAGTCATCTCCTATATAGTCAAAATGCAATGCATGATTGCCTATAATATTCTGTGCATATATTTTCTGTTCGCTAAAAAATGTCATGCATGCAGTTGTCTTGTATCCATCAGCTGAGAAAACAAATGAATTTGGATAGTCTTGTTGTCTTTTTTCTGTCTCAATAACTACTTCTTTCCAGCCTACCCATGTGTCATCACTTTTGATAGGAACCAAATAAAATAAAATTTGTAGGCATACTAATACATGAATTCCTGCAGAAATATATATATGTGTTTTAATGTGTTTCTTTTTAATAACCATTGCTGCCAACAGAATTCCTGTTATATAGGAAGGCATCATCCAGTTTAGTTTTACCCAATAAATTGGTGTAAGTAAAAAGAAAGCTAAAAATGTTGGAATAAAAAACGCTAGAAGAAATAAAGTTTTGTCTGATGGAAGTTTAAATTTCACAACTGCTTTTTTAAGGTATTTGTAAATCAGACTAAAAAATGTAATGAATAATATTGGTAGTAAAAGTAAAATTTGATGTCCAATAGCTCCAAAGAAAAATTTGGGTTGTATTTGAAATTTAGAGATACTACTAGTTCTGTTCAGCGATTGAAATAAAAACGATGCAAACTCATTTTGATAATTCCAATACCAAATAGGAAAGGTAGTCAGTATTGAGATAGTAAGAGATGCCCAGACCCAGGGAGAAAGAAGCAGTCTTCTGTATTTGTTTGAGAATACAAGAAAAGTTAAAAGTCCGATTTGTAATAATAAAGCTGTGTATTTACAGTTGAAAGCAAGTCCCATGGCAAGTCCAGCCAAAAGCCAATAATATTTTTTATTTTCAAAGAGAGCTTTGCTTAAAAAAATTAATGAGAGTGTCCAAAATAATAGTAAAGGAACATCTGGTGTTGAGTTAAAACTTAATATAGAAATGAATACAGTTGTACTTATAAGTATCAATGCATTGTTTAGTTTTGGTTTGGAAAGGAAAATAGAACCTAGTTTGTAAAAGCTGAATAGGGTTATTGAGGTGATAAAAAAATCAGCAAATTTTACAACAAAAACAGTTTTTCCAAATACGGTTGTGAATAATCGTAATATATACGCAATCATTCCAGGGTGGTCAAAATAAGAAAGAGACAGGTTTTCCCCGTAAAAATGATAGTAGGCGTCTTGTGGCGTTAGCCCCATAAATGGAAGTAAGAAAAGGCGGAACAATTGAAATCCGAGTAGAAGACTAAATGTTGGATATGTTTTTAAAAAAAAACGAACTCTATTCATCTAATAATTCTGGTTTAATTTGTTTTGTTCTTTTGTAAGCTTGATCTGATCTCCAATCGTCTATTTTAGGAAAATTACCAGAGAGTAATATTTTAGGAACATGGGTGCCTTTATAAGAAGCAGGTCTAGTGTATACAGGTGGAGATAATAGGTTGTCTTGAAAAGAATCTGTTAAAGCAGAAGTTTCATCTCCTAAAACTCCAGGGATAAGACGAATTATACTATCACATAAAACAGCAGCTCCTAATTCTCCTCCGCTTAAAACATAATCTCCAATGGATATTTCTTTGGTGATAAATAAATCTCGAACACGTTGATCAACACCTTTGTAATGACCGCATAAAATAATAATATTCTCTTTAAGAGATAGTGTATTTGCAGTAGGTTGATTTAGTATGGGGGCATCAGGAGTCATATAAATGATCTCGTCGTAATTTCTTTCCGCTGTTAGTTTAGTGATACATTTGTCTATAGGTTCAATCATTAAAACCATACCTGCTCCTCCTCCAAATTGGTAATCGTCAATTTTATTGTATTTGTTTAAAGCGAAATCTCTAAGGTTATGGAAGTGTATTTCTGCCAAGCCTTTTTCTTGTGCTCTATTTAGTATGGAATATTCAAATGGACTTTGAATTAGTTCTGGGGATACTGTAATAATGTCAATTCTCATGCTGTAAAGATACTTATTTACTTTATTAAAGTAAGTTAAAGGGTGTTTGTGTGGTGGGGAGTTTGATGGTTAAGATCTTTTCTTGGGGTTTTGAGACATAATCATTCGATCATTACCAAAAATATCTTTTTTTAATTTGTTTAGAGTAAAACCTTTTTTTGTCAGCATCTCTAATGTTTCTTTACCTAGGTATTGGTTGATTTCAAAGAATAATTTTCCGTTTGGTTTTAGGTGGTTTATGGATAAATCTGCAATTTTACGATAAAACACTAAGGCGTTATTGTCTGTCACAAAAAGAGCAGAATGAGGCTCGAAAGAAAGCACGTTGTTGTTTATCTCTTGTTTTTCTAGTTCTCTAACGTATGGAGGATTGCTTACAATGATATCAAAATTCTTTGTTAAACTATCTGCTTTTAGGATGTCTTGTTTGATAAACTCAATGGAAACTCCGTTTTTCTTTGCGTTTTTTAAGGCTATATTTATCGCTGGTTTTGAAAAATCAATTGCAGTAACGTTTGCCTTTGTAATGTTTTTCGCTAGTGAAATGGCTATACAGCCACTTCCTGTACCGATGTCTAAAATTGAAATTTCTTTATTTGGGTCACTATTTTCTATAATCCAATTGACCAATTCTTCTGTCTCTGGCCTAGGAATTAATACGTTTTTGTTTACTTTAAAAGTCAATCCGTAAAATTCTGTTTCTTCAGTGATATATTGGATGGGTTTTTCTGAATAAAGAAGGGAAATTGCATTTTTGAAATACACAATAGCATCCTCATTTACTTCCTGCCCTGGATTAAGTGCTTTATCTACACGTGATATTCCTAATTTAAATTCTGTTAGGATATGATAAAAAGAATCTATTTCGTTTTTCGGGTAAATGGAATTTAATTCTGTTTGAAATAAGGATTTTAAATAGGAAATAGTCATGCTGCAAAAATACAAGTTAGTTTTTAGTTTATGCCTTTTGTTGTTTAAAATTCTTCTAGTTACTAAAGATTGTTACTTTGCTGGATTCAGCTTACTTTTGTTTTATGGAATTAGATGAATTTTATATGACTCGTTGTCTGCAGTTAGCTCAGAATGGAATTGGTGAGGCAAGGCCAAATCCTTCAGTTGGTTGTGTAATTGTGTTTGAAGGATCTATTATTGGAGAAGGTTATACTAGTCCTTATGGAAGAAATCATGCAGAGGTGAATGCAATTTCTTCGGTAAAAGAGGAGTCTCTTTTAAAAAAGGCAACCTTGTATGTTACTCTTGAGCCCTGTGCTCATTTTGGTAAAACACCTCCTTGTGCTGATTTAATTGTAAAATATAAGATTCCTAAGGTGGTGGTTGGTTGTGTAGATACGCATTCGGTAGTGGCCGGGAAAGGGATTGAGCGTTTAAGAGTTAATGGTTGTGAGGTGAAACTTGGCGTACTAGAAGAGCAGTGCTTGGAGCAGCATAAACGGTTTTTTACTGTTCAGAATAAAAACAGACCCTATGTAATCTTAAAATGGGCGCAATCAAAAGATGGTTTTGTCGCTCCATTAAAAAAGGAAGAAAATCGTCCAGTTTGGATAAGCAATGCATATGCTCAACAAATAGTTCATAAATGGAGAAGTAAAGAACATGCAATATTGGTTGGGACCAATACA
Source organism: Flavicella sp. (assembly GCF_037132785.1). GTDB lineage: Bacteria > Bacteroidota > Bacteroidia > Flavobacteriales > Flavobacteriaceae > Flavicella. The sequence continues at coordinate 4,664 of NZ_JBAHZZ010000190.1, forward strand.
GCAATTGCTGACAATCCTAAACTTAATGTAAGGTATTGGGGAGGGCAATCTCCCGTAAGGATTGTTTTGGATAAAACTTTGCGAATCCCAGCCTCGAATAGTTTATTTGATGGAAGTGTAAAAACAATTGTGTGTACAAATGTTTCTGTATTGTCTAATGCGAAATCTAAAAATAATTTAGTTTTTGAGGGAATGAACTTTTCTGGAAATATAGTGAGTGAGTTATGTCGAGTTTTAATAAAACATCAAATTCAATCCGTAATTATCGAAGGAGGAAGTCAGACGCTACAAACTTTTATAAAAGCCGGTCTGTGGGATGAAGCAAGAGTTTTTTATGGTGATGTTGTCTTTGAGGGAGGGGTGAGAGCTCCTTGTTTTTCCGAAGTAAAAATAGAAGAGGTGGATTTAAAAGGTACGAAATTAAAGATTTTTAAAAATAGATCACATCAAGGTTATTATGGAGATTGTTGATGTGTATAAAACCTTAGAAAAACCATCTGACGAAACTCTATTTAAAGAGAAAAGCAGTAAATTTTTTGGTTACGGATTTCCTGTTACTACAGAGGAAGAGGTAAAAGAGATTCTTATTAAAATAAAAAAAAAGCATCATTCAGCAAGGCATTGGTGTTATGCTTGGAGACTAGGAGTCAATCCAGAACGATTTCGTGTCAATGACGATGGAGAGCCAAGTAATTCTGCAGGACAGTCAATTTATGGTCAAATTGTTTCGGCTGATGTTACTGATGTATTAATTGTGGTGGTGCGTTATTTTGGTGGTGTGAAATTAGGCGTGGGTGGATTGATACGTGCTTATAAAGCATCTGCGCAATTGACAATGGAAGAGTCTACGATAGTTAAAAAAACAATTGAAGATAAGTTGGAGTTGACTTTTGAGTATCAATTTATGAATAAGGTAATGCGAATTATAAAACAAAAAAAAATGATTATTTTTTCTCAAATGATGACTTCAAATTGTGTTATAGTATTAACAATAAAAATCTCTCAAATAGAAAGGATAAAAAACCTATTTGAGACCTTACATTTTTTAGCTGTAAAAAACATTTAAAATAATGATTTTTAGAATCATAAAATTAGTTGATTAAAATTTTTCTATAATTTTAGAAAATAATTCTTGTGGAATTTTTATAGGTCTATTTTTTTTCGTATCTACAAATACCAATACGGTTTCTCCAAAACACGTTTTTTCGTTTTTTGAATTATAAATTTCATATTCAAAAGTAATTCTTGTTGAAGGGATTTCTTTTAATATTGTTCTTAAGATTAGCGAGTCGTCAAATTTCGCGGGTTTTATAAACCTAGTGTTTAACGAGTATACAGGAAGAATTACACCTTCTTCTTCCATTTTTTTATAAGAGATTCCTAGGTCGTTTAGTAATGCTAGTCGACCGATTTCAAAATATTGGGCATAGTTTCCATGATGAGCATATCCCATTTGATCGGTTTCACAGTATCTTATTTTTAAGGGAGTTTTGTTTTCTAACATTTTTATTTATTGAGATTGTTATTTTACGAAAAAAATAAATAAGAACCTATAGTGATTTCATTTTTTTATACTAAAAATTATTCACACATTTGTAGAATCAAAAGGAGCGATTAAATCGCATCATTTTTTCTAGTTACAAACAAAATATACTCTATCACAACAATGACTAAAATAGCCACTTCGGTTTGGGGGGAATGCCTGTCTTTTATTGAAGACAATATTAAGCCACAAGCGTACAAAACTTGGTTCGAGCCGATTAAACCTATTCGTGTTACGGGAGAAGTTTTAACGGTACAAGTTCCAAGTAAATTTTTCTACGAATGGTTAGAAGAGCATTATATAAAATTGCTTAGAGTTGCGTTGGTGAGAGAATTAGGTCAAGATGCCAAATTGGTGTACGAGGTGAAAATGGAAAATTCCTACAGCAGTAATAGTCCTCAAATCGTAAAGATACCAAGCTCAAATAGAGCACCGTTAAAAACACAGAATGTAACTGTTCCTTTCGAATTCAAAAAGCGCGAATTAAGAAATCCGTTTGTGATTCCTGGTTTGCAAAAAGTAAAAATTGAATCACAATTAAATCCAAATTATAATTTTGAAAGTTTTGTAGAAGGTGATTCTAACCGATTGGCTAGGTCAGCTGGAATGGCTGTAGCTAATAAACCCGGAGGAACATCATTTAATCCTTTGTTAATTTATGGAGGTGTAGGGCTAGGGAAAACACATTTGGTACATGCTATTGGCGTTCAGATAAAAGATAAATACGCAGATAAAACGGTTTTGTATATTTCTTCAGAGAAATTTACGCAGCAGTATATTGATTCTGTAAAAGGAAATACGAGAAATGATTTTATTCATTTCTATCAAATGATTGATGTTTTAATTATTGATGATGTTCAATTCTTATCCGGAAAAAAAGGAACACAAGATGTTTTTTTCCACATATTTAATCATTTACATCAGAATGGAAAACAGGTTATTTTAACTTCGGATAAAGCGCCTGTTGATATGCAAGATATCGAACAACGTTTGTTATCTCGTTTTAAATGGGGGCTGTCTGCAGAATTGCAAACTCCTGATTTTGAAACAAGAATTTCTATTCTTCAAAATAAATTATATAGAGATGGTGTTGAGATGCCAGATGAAATAGTGGAGTATATTGCTAAGAATATAAAATCCAATGTTCGTGAGTTAGAAGGTGTGTTGATTTCTATGATTGCTCAAGCTTCTTTTAACAAAAAGGAATTTACGATGAATTTGGTAAAACAAATAGTAGATAAATTTGTTAAGAATACAAAGCGTGAGGTATCAATAGATTATATTCAAAAAGTAGTATCGAAATATTTTGATATGGATGTGGCGACTTTACAATCTAAAACGAGAAAACGTCATATAGTTCAGGCTAGACAGTTGGCCATGTTTTTTGCAAAGAGAATGACAAAATCTTCTTTAGCAAGTATAGGTTCTCAAATTGGTAAAAGAGATCATGCAACGGTTTTACATGCATGTAAAACGGTGGATAACTTGTCAGAAACAGATAAGCAATTTAAAAAATACGTAGAAGATCTGACAAACAAATTAACTTTCTAAAAGATGGTTAAAGTTTTGATGGTGTGTTTGGGTAATATCTGTAGATCTCCATTAGCAGAAGGTATTTTAAAGTCTAAGATGTCTTCAGAAAATGTAATTGTTGACTCTGCTGGAACAGCCGCATATCACATTGGTAATTTACCTGATTCAAGGTCTATAGAAATAGCAAAAAAACATGGAATTGATATAACACCTCAAAGAGCACGTGCCTTTTTGGTTAGTGACTTTAAATCTTTTGATTATATCTTTGTTATGGACCGTTCTAATTACAATAATATAATAAGCCTTGCAGAGAATAGTTCTGAAATAGCAAAAGTAAAGATGATCTTAAATGAATTGCATGCAGGTGATAATTTAGAGGTCCCAGACCCGTATTATGGAGGTAATGGAGGTTTTGAAAATGTATATCAACTTTTAGATGCGAGTTGTGATATTATTGCAAAAAAAATAACGAATTAAATTTTTGATAATGAGTTTAGGCAAGTTGTATTTAATACCAACAACTTTAGGAGATAATGAGCCTTTAGAAGTAATCCCAATTTCTGTAAAGAAAGTAGTTGAGGAATTGGACTATTTTATTGTTGAAAACGAAAAATCTGCTAGGAGGTTTATCAAAAAGATTACTCCAAAAAAATCACAACCAGATTTAAAAATTATGTTACTTGATAAGTATGCAAGTGCTTTAGAAATACAGCATTATTTAGATAGTTGTCAAGAAGGAATTTCTGTGGGTTTATTGTCTGAAGCTGGAGTGCCTGCTATTGCAGATCCAGGTGCAGATGTGGTAAAGTTAGCTCATGAAAAAGGAGTCAAAGTTGTACCTTTAGTAGGTCCGTCTTCAATTTTAATGGCGATGATGAGTTCTGGTATGAATGGTCAGAATTTTGCTTTTAATGGCTATTTACCAATCGATAAGTCGGAAAGGAAACGTGAAATAAAATTGTTGGAAAAAATATCTAAAGATAGAAATCAGTCGCAAATATTTATTGAAACACCTTATAGAAATGATAAAATGTTAGAGGATTTAAAAACATCTTTACATCCATCTACTCGTTTGTGTATAGCCGTTGATATTTCTTTAAGTAGTGAGTATATAAAAACTTATACGGTAAATGAATGGGCAAGGGTAAAGCCCTATTTACATAAAAGACCCGCAATATTTATCATTCACAAAGAATAGAAATTTAACCTAATTTAGGTAGTCTATCTTTTTCTATATTTGAAGTATCATAACCTCTAAACATGTACATGTATTGTTCTATTGTAGTTCCATATCCATCTTCAAAACGAAAAACTCCTTTGGAACGTAGAAATTTCTTGATATTTCCTGCGCCAGCAAGATGTGCTGCTGCTAATATTCCTGATTCTGTTATAACGATTCCATTTATCTTTTTACCGACTGAACGTTTGATGTCTTTTCTTAAAATCCATTTATTGACCTTGCAATAAGCAATAAAAGCTTTTTCTTGTAGATCTGGGCTTTCTAGGAATGCTTTTGTGTCAACAATGTCAAACCGTAGTAAAGTTCCCTTGCAAAATTGGTATTTTCCTAAGTACCCAAAAGTATTTACTATGGAATACCTTCCTCCAGACTCTTTAAAAGCTAAAGCTTCTTTAAAGTGATAAAATCCATTTTTGTTGTATGGACCTTGGAATGTGTTAGAATCTTCTTCAGTAATTACTTGAATGTCGTTAAAAGTAGTGTTTGAAAAACTGTTATTTCCACTTGTTGTAAAAATAAAAATAATCAAAACAAGACTTGAAAAAAACTTATTTTTGATAGATTTCATATAAAATATATTTTCTGGCTTAATTTGTTTTTGAAGCGGCAAATGTACGTGTTTTATTTTAATTATCTGAAATAGAGAATATTGCTATTTCAATAGTAAATCCAATGTCCTTTTATTTTCCCATTACTTGTGAATTCAATAGCTGGAGCAGGTATTTTAATAAAGTTAATAGTAGTGAAAAGTGTTTTTAGGAATTTAGATTTTGTTTTTATTTTGGTCAAATCTAAGTCGAAAGAAGCGTAAAACTGTCTATATCTGGTGGAGGTTTCTAGTTCGTGCCTGGGATGTGACGCCAGCATTCCTTCTGCTCCATAACCAAAGGCGATATTTAACCATTTTGGGAATTCACTTTCTTTAGCAAAAGACCAAATATTTGCAGAGATCCAATATGTTTGCCCGTTATAATCTTTTAAAGTTTGTTGAATGTAATTTTCTCCTAGTGCGTTCGGGTTTAGCCCGGCATATTTGGTTTGATGAAAAGAATATTTTAAAGAAATCCGTTGTTCTCCCCACCCTAATTCTTGTCCAATAAGTAAAGTTGTGCCAGCTGCGTTTGCGATTAGATCACCAGTTGAAGCTCCCCACTCACTTGAGAAACCATCTAAAATTTCAACAGCTGTTAAGAATACAAACCCAACTGGTGCACCATATAATAATTGATCTTTTTTTGAAGCTCCTGCCCAATCCATGGCTGACATGCTTAATCTACCTAATTGATAAGCAGAAAAGACATGTCCTATTTTGTCCATTTGTAACCAATTAGAATTGTCGTTTATAAAATGAAATTTAGATCTTTTATAATCGGCATACCAAAGTTGGTTCAAGCCAATCAAGGCACTACTGGCTATGACAGTTTCTGTAATATAGACAGTTTTTAACTTTGATTTGTTTACGCTGTCAGACTTCGTTAAAAATGAAAGTTCTTCTTGTGCAATTCCAGAAAAGACAAATGCGAATATTAAAAATAATGAAAGAAGAAGTTTTGGTTTCAAGTGTTTTTTGTAAAAATAAGAAATTATCTATCGGTTTACTCCCTGTTTTGAAATCCAACGTTGGTATTTCTGTGCGTTTCTGTTATGTTCTGATAAAGTTTTCGAAAATGTGTGTTTTCCAAATTCATCAATATTAGCACACATGTAGTAATAATTATGTTTTTTTGGGTTTAGCACCGCATCTATAGAAGAAATGTCGGGCATAGCAATTGGTCCAGGAGGAATTCCTCTATATTTATAGGTGTTATAAGGTGAATCTGTTTTTAGATCTTTTAATAAAACACGTTTCACTTCGAAATCCTGACCATGTTTTTGTTTTAAAGAATAGATAATCGTAGGATCGGCTTGTAAAGGCCATTGATCATGATATCGATTTAGATATAGGCCTGCAACTATAGGTCGTTCAGCTATATGGGCAGTTTCTTTCTGAACAATAGATGCAAGTGTGATCACTTCAACAAGAGTTAAGTTTTGAGCTTTTGCTTTTCTACGGCGTTGTTTGTTCCAAAATATTTTGTATTCTTTTAGCATTTTGTTCCGAAAACCTTCAGCGCTTGTATTCCAATAGACTTGATAGCTGTTAGGAATGTACATGGCTAAAGCCGTTTCTAGATTAAAATTGTTTTTCTTTAAGAATGTTTCATCTTGAAAGGCTTTTAGTAGGCTTAATGAATCGGGTTCAATTTGAGTAGAAATACGTCCCGCTAAGTTTTTTAAGAGGTGCTGATTGTTAAAACTCAAATGAACTGCTGTTTGTTTTCCACTGCGCAAGAGGTTTATCAAATCATTATTGTTCATGCCTTTGCTAATAGCGTACTTCCCTGATTTTATTCGATTAGAATATTTTTTTGTTGTTGCAACCCATTTAAAAGATTCAGTGTTTTTAATTATAGGTGATAGGAGCTGGGTTAGTCCGTCAATATTTGTATTGGTAGGGATAAATAATTCGGTGTTTTTAAGTACGTTATTGTGATATATTTTTGAATAATAATGATATCCAATTAGCAGAGTTAAGACAGGGATAACTATTAAAACACCACTTATGATTTTGTTTTTTTTATTCATGATCTCTTTCAATAGAATGTATTAATTGATATGTGCTTTCGTTGTGAAATTTTTTATTATAAAAGACCCAATCTTTTTTTATTCCAATCAATTGGAAATTGAATTTTTCAAAAAGTCGAATACTATTTTTATTATCGGTTGTAATATTAGCAAATAATTGATGTAAATTTAGATAATGAAATGCATAAGAAATTAATAGATGTAAGGCTTCTGAAGCAAATTTTTTGTTTCGAAATTGATTTAAAATAAGTATACCAATCCCGGCTCGTCTATGTAAAGGCTCTAAATCAAATAGGTCGATCATTCCAATAGCTTCTTTGGTTTTCTTATCTTCTATAATCAATCGTAGTTGTTTGGCTTCGTAAATATCTTGACTCGAGTTTTCTATATAGTTTTTTAAAATAAATTTAGAATAAGGAACTTGTGTGCCACTTATTTTCCAATTAATCTCATCGTTTTCTGAATCATACAAAAACTGTAGGTCTTCTGGTTCCAGTGGGCGTAAGTTAATATGTATACCTTTTAAGGTTTTCATAACATGAAATTTATTATAACTGAAAAGTACCTTGAAAAACGGATTTAGCAGGACCTTTCAGAAAGACTTTTTCGTAGTTGTTTTTATTTTTATGAAAAGATACTTCTAATTCTCCGCCTTCCACAATTAATTTTATTTGATTGCTTTGTGTTATATTTTGTTCAAACATTGCGATTGCAACAGCTGTAACACCTGTTCCGCAAGCTAAAGTTTCATCTTCGACACCTCTTTCATAGGTTCTTACTCTAAAGGTGTTGGAATTAATAGCCTCAGCAAAATTCACATTGGTTCCTTCTTCAAAGTATGGTGCGCCATTTCTAATATTTTTACCCTGATTGAAAACGTCAAATTCATTTATGTTCTCTACTAATTGAACATGATGTGGTGAACCTGTGTTTAAAAATGCAGAATCAGTGTTTATAGTAATATCAGTTACATCTATCATTTGTAAGTTGACCAAACCATCTTCAATAGTTGCATAATGCAAACCATCTACAGCATCAAAAGTTGTTTGGTTTTTAATAATTCCAAGGTTATGAGCAAAAGCAACTAAGCATCTCCCGCCATTACCACACATAGTCCCTTCATTGCCATCGGCATTGTAATATACCATGCTAAAATCATTGGAGTCAGAAGGGTTTAGTAATATCAAACCATCGGATCCAATTCCGAAACGTCTGTCACATAAACGATTGATTAATTTAGTATTGTCTTGTTCAAAGTGCAATTCACGGTTGTCTATCATAACAAAATCGTTTCCCGTTCCTTGGTATTTATAAAAAGGTAAATTCATGTTTGTCTTTTCTTTTGCAGAACAAAGTTACGTATTAATATAAAAATTGAAGAATAAGCTAGAGTATTTAAACAAGAAAGTATTTAACTGTTTGATATGCTAATTTTGCATTGTTCAGCACATTTCTCACCATCAATAGCAGCAGAAATAATCCCTCCGGCATATCCTGCTCCTTCTCCACAGGGATATAATCCTTTTATTTGAAGGTGTTCAAGGGTGTCATTTTTTCTAGGGACTCTAACTGGTGATGAAGTCCTTGACTCTGGTGCATGAACTACAGCTTCATTTGTAAGATATCCTCGCATTGATTTGTCAAATTGCTTAAATCCTTCTTGTAAAGTTTTGTATATAAAACTGGGAAAAACTTTAGATAATTGAACGGAGGATGTTCCTGGTTGGTATGAGGTTTTTGGAATAGTACTGGATAATTTTCCTTGGGTGAAATCGACGAGTTTTTGTGCTGGAACCTTTTGAGTTTCACCTCCGAGTCGCCATGCGTTTTGTTCAATACTTTTCTGAAACTCCATGGCAGCTAAAGGACCGTGTTTTTTATACTCTTTAAAATCTTCCAATCGTAGTTCTACTGCAATTCCTGAATTAGAAGTAGGTTGGTCTCGTTTAGATGGCGACCATCCATTGGTAACCACTTCACCTGGACTCGTTGCACAAGGAGCAATAACTCCACCAGGGCACATACAAAAAGAGTAAACACCTCTGTTTTTAACTTGTTTTACGATACTGTATGGAGCAGGAGGTAGGTATTCGCTACGAATATCACATTTGTATTGTATACTATCAATCAATGCTTGCGGATGTTCAACACGAACCCCCAATGCAAAAGGTTTGGTTTCAATGAGTATTTTTTTTCTGTGCAATAGTTCAAAAATATCTCTAGCAGAATGACCTGTAGCTAGGATTAATTTATTTGCGTTTATTAAAGTTCCGTCTTGTAGTTGAACTCCTGAAATTGTGTTTTCTTTAATTTTTATGTCAATTACTCTAGATTCAAACCGAACTTCTCCACCTTGTGCAATGATAGCCTTACGCATACTCTCGATAATTTTGGGTAATTTATTAGTTCCAATATGAGGGTGTGCGTCGATTAGGATGTTTTTTGTAGCTCCAAATGCAACCAGTAATTTTAAGATAGCATTGACATCTCCTCTTTTTTTAGATCTAGTATATAATTTTCCATCAGAATAAGTTCCTGCTCCACCTTCGCCAAAACAATAGTTAGAATCTTCATCTACAAGATGAAATTTATTGATTGCGGCTAAATCGCGTCGTCTTGCTCTTACATCTTTTCCTCTTTCTATTACAATTGGCTTTAGTCCTTTTTCAATTAATTTTAATGCAGCAAACAATCCTGCTGGTCCAGCTCCTATAACCAAAATTTCTTTTCGATTGCTTACATTTGGGTAATCAGGTAGGCTAGGTATAGTTTCTTCGAACTCTTCATGAATATAAACAGCGACTCTGAGGTTTATCTTAACGGATTTTTGTCTTGCATCAATAGATCTTTTTAGAATTTCAATATGTTTAATATCTTCAGATGCGATCTTTAATTTATAGGAAACTTCTTTTTTTAACAACCAATCTATAGTCGCTACTTTTGGTTTTACTTGAAGTTGTAGTTCTTTTGGCATGACAAATTAATGGTTCAGTAGTTAGAAGTGTTTACTTAAAGAAATTCCAAATGAATCCAAATTTGATTACGAAATCAGTATATGGTTTGTTTGGAGTTGAATAGTAATAGTTACTATTAGTAAGTTGTAGAATGTTTTCGAAAGCGAAATAAATCTTAGTTCTTTTAATTTGAGAATTTATAAATAGATCAACTAACGGTTTTCCTCCAACTAAATCAGTTTGTTGTAATGTGAATTCTCCCAATACAGCGTTGTAGTTATTGGCATTATACGCAGTGAAATATTTTATAGTAGCTCCCATTTGAAGAAACAGTGATTTTTTTTTGAAAAACACTTTTGAGAAATAGAAAGAGCTTCTAAAGATTACATCTGGTAGTTTGTAAATACTAGTTCCATCTGTTACTTGTTGGTAAATAACGTCAGTGTCTAACGCAAAATATCCAAATTTAAGTTCGTTATGTGCTTTCAACTTAAAGTAATTTACGGTCTCAGAAAATTGTATAGGCTTTGCCTGTTCATCATTGTTAAAATAGGTGTAATTTTCAATTTGTGTTAGAGAGGCGGAGGCCTGTATCCATTTTGTGCTAAAGTTGAAATTTAAATTTCTAGTGTTTATGTTTTTAAAGTCATTATACCAATTGTATTCGACAAAGTTACTTTGATAGAAGAGGTAATTAACGTTGGGAGATTTCGAATTTAAGAGAATAGAACTCGAAAGTTTAAAGTTTTTTGTATTTTTAAATGCTGCTTCAATAAATAAATTACTTCCGTTAATGCTTCCAGTTAAGTTTATAGATGCCTTGGTGTTTAAGTAAAATGATTTAAATGAGGCGTTCCAATGTGCTCCAACAGAAAGGGCTTCATTTTTAATTTGATTTGGAATAGTTTCGTCGTCAAGGTAAACGGTTTTTTTATATCCTTGGTAATAATAATGGTAACCTGCCAATACTCTAAATTTCCCTAATAAATAAGGAGAAGTAAAATCAATATATACTTTGTTGTCTACCGATTTATAAGATGTTTTATCACTGGTAGCATCAGAAAAGTATTCTCCAAAATAGCTTGTACTTGTTTCTTTTGAAAATTTAAACTGTTTGGTTTCGTAATTGAAAATATGACCCAATTTGATGTCAGACATTTTTTTAGGAATTGTGTCTTTTGTAGTGAAAAGTTTGAAATTATGAGATATATAATATCTTTTTCCAACGAGAAGACTTTCTGCATCTTCCATGTTTATATCCAAATTTCCACGACTCGTATAATCAGAATTATTCGTTTCAAAAAAAGTTTGGGCAATTTCTGTCAATCCTCCATTTTCCTGATTATAAATTGTTTGATTGGTGTTGTGTAAACGAATTTTATATCGATTGTTTTTTGTTTGATAAGAAACTGTTCCAGTAAAATTCTTAAAACTACTCAATGAATTTCTGTAATTTCCAAGTGAACGCAAACCAATATATCCCAAAGAAAAGTTGAAGTTCTCTGTCATATTGATTGCTATTTTTGAATCTAATATCTGTCCTTGTTCGTCTCCTACTCTGTAAAAAAACTCGGTCATAGGTGTCGGGACGTTGTAATATTTTACATCTTTAATCTCTTTATATCCAATATGTTTAGGTGTTTGCCCCATTCTAGGGTTGATCTCTTCGTTGTTATAATCATGAGTTAATTCAGTCAATACCTGACCTAGATTTTGAAAAGCATGTTTCCCTAACAAATCCTTTCTTAGAAAGTTCATTTTATAATGACTTTGTATGGTCAATGTAGTATCTAAAATGATAGTATCATTCGGGTACGTAATTATTTTGTATAATAAATAATTAGCTTTTCCCGATTCAGGGTCTACTTTGGCTCCTTCATCCTCTTCTGTCTTTCTTGTGGCTAAAGGTCTTGCTTTTTTTTCGGTAAATTCATCCAGCTTGTAAATTGTGGGTTCTACAATACTGTCTTTTTCCTGTGCATACATGCAAATTGAAAAGAGAATATAAAAACCAGTAAGTAAGGATTTTTTCATATGTTGCACGTATGATTTTTTTTAAAATTAAAAAATCAATCTGAATATAGATTTGTAGATATAAAGCAAAGGTAAATTATTTATTCAGAATTTTCGACTTTTGGAAGTTTGAAAATTTATTAAATGTGATTTGATGATTTCCTAGTAAGTCTTATTTTTGCAACTTATTAAAGTATAAATATGTCATTAAAATTAAAACACACAGAGTTTGCCTTGGAAGCAGGTACAGATGAAGCAGGAAGGGGATGTTTGTCTGGACCTGTTGTTGCAGCAGCTGTTATTTTACCAGTCGGTTTTAGTCATCCTTTATTAAATGATTCAAAAAAGCTTACAGAAAAACAAAGAGAGTTATTGCGACCAATTATCGAGGAACAAGCAATTGCCTATCAAATTGGGGTTGTTGATGAAAAAGTAATTGACAAAATAAATATATTACAAGCGTCTATTTTGGCGATGCATAGATCTATTGAAGGACTTAGTTTGGTTCCTGAGTTTATCGTTGTAGATGGAAATAAGTTTAATCCCTTTAAAAATATTCCTCATAAAACTATAATTAAAGGAGATGGTAAATACATGAATATTGCAGCTGCTTCTGTATTAGCAAAAACTTACAGAGACCAGTTGATGGAAGGTTTACATAAAGAATTTCCTGTTTATAATTGGAAAAAGAACAAAGGGTATCCAACAAAAGAACACAGAAGAGCAATTGCTAAAGTAGGAAGTTGTAAATATCACAGAAAAACATTTAAGTTATTTTAATTTTTTTTGATTACTGAAATTTATTTCAGTGTCAATTAGCTGAAATACAATTTGGAGAGGTTGTACAATGCGAAATTAAAATGTATGGTTTTTTAGTTAGGAATTTTTTTGTTTAAATGTTTATTTAGGAGTTGGAAAGTAAGGAATGTAATGTAATAATTTCATTTGCTTCTTTAATATCGTGTACTCTTAGTATATGACTTCCTCTTTGTAAGGCAATAGTATTTGCAAATGTTGTTGCATTTAAGGACATATTAGCATCAATATTTAAAGGTTTATATAGCATTGATTTTCTTGATATTCCAGTTAATATTGGGCAGTCTAATAATTGAAATCGATCTAAGTTGTTTAGAAGCATATAATTATCAGCGATGGTTTTACCAAAACCGAACCCTAAATCGATAATAAAATCGTTGAGTCCCATCTTTTTTAGTTTTGCAGATTTATTAGCGAGATCAAAGGCAACCTCTTGTAAAACGTCTTTGTAACAAGGATTGTCTTGCATGTTCTGAGGAGTACCTTGCATATGCATTATAATATAAGGTACTTGTAATGCTACTGCGGTTGCAAACATGTTTTTGTCAGCGTCGCCACCAGAGATGTCGTTGATCATTGCAGCGCCAGCAGTTATACATTGGTTAGCCACTTCACTTCTAAAAGTATCAATTGATATTAAAATTTTTGGAAACGTATCAATTAATAAATTCACAATGGGAAGTATTCTGTTCAATTCTTCTTTTTCTGTTATATGTTCAGCTCCAGGTCTAGATGAATACGCACCAACATCAATAAAAGTAGCTCCTTCTGTAAGCATTTTATTGACTTGCTTTAGGATGCTTTTTTTGTTGCGGTATTTACCACCGTCAAAAAAAGAATCTGGTGTAATATTTAAAATTCCCATTATTTTAGGGCTGCTTAGGTCGATAAGTTTTCCTTTACAATTGATAGTTCTCATGAGTTTGTCGCTTGCTAATTAGTTCAAGTTTGTTTTAAATTGATTATAGAACATAAAAAATGTTTTATGAGGTAATTCTCTTAAAATTTTATAATTTCGTTTGAAATAAACTTTTTCGTAATACGGTATGAAAATACAGGCGAAATTTACAATATTATTTTGATTTTTTTATGCAAAACACATCAGAGCAATACGATGCTATTATAGCAACTTGTAGTACCTTATTCGAAAATAAAATGACTGATTATGGAAGTGCTTGGCGAATTTTACGTCTTTCTTCATTGACAGATCAAATTTTTATCAAAGCACAACGTATTCGTCAATTACAAGAAATGGATGTACGTAAAGTAGATGAAGGTGAAGTTTCCGAATTTATCGGGGTCATCAATTATTCAATAATGGCTTTGATTCAGTTGGAAAAAGGAATTGCGACTCAACCTGATATGGATACTCAAGAAGCTGTCACTTTGTATAAAAATCATATAGATCTTACGAAAAATTTGATGGAAAATAAAAATCACGACTATGGAGAGGCATGGAGAAGCATGCGAGTAAGCTCTTTGACAGATTTAATTTTACAAAAATTATTGCGTGTAAAACAAATTGAAGACAATAAAGGAAAAACGATTGTTTCTGAAGGTTTAGTTGCAAATTATCAAGACATGATTAATTATGCGATTTTTGCGCTAATTCATTTAGGTCAAACTTCAGATTAAATATTAATAATTAAAAGATGAAAGGAATACTTATTTTTATTGCAAGGATCTTGGTGTCCTTTACATTTTTATATTCAGGTTTTGTGAAATTGGTTGATCCTCTGGGATCTTCTTATAAATTTGAAGAATATTTTGGAGCAGCTGTTCTAAATTTGGAATTTTTAATCCCATTTGCTTTGCCATTTTCTATTTTATTGATTTTGGTTGAAATTATGCTAGGTGTAACATTACTCATTGGTTATAAACCGAAGACTACACTTTGGTCGCTGTTTGGAATTAATTTGCTATTCTTGTTTTTGACCTGGTATTCAGCTTATTATAATAAGGTAACTGATTGCGGTTGTTTTGGAGATGCCCTAAAATTAAGTCCGTGGGATACTTTTTATAAAAATGTTGTTTTGATGGCTTTGTTACTCCCGTTGATTTTTAATAAAACATTTATTACTTCTTTATTGAGTGATAAAATTATGAGAAATCTGTCTTTGCTTTGCTTTGGCGTTTTTGTATTTATTACTTATTACGTATTGGTGCATTTGCCAATAGTTGATTTTAGAGCTTATGCGATTGGGAAAAACATTCAACAAGGAATGGAATATGAAGATGGAAGTGATGAGTTACCTCCTGTGCATGATTTTTTCTTAGAATCGGAAACAGAAGATTTGACTGAAATGATTTTGAATGCAGATAAAGCTATTTTGATTATTAGTTATGATATTGAAAATTCATCTTTAGAAAGATTTTCTGCTTTAAAAGAATTAGCAGACGAAGCTATTTCTAAAGGGTATATAGTTTA
Source organism: Flavicella sp. (assembly GCF_037132785.1). GTDB lineage: Bacteria > Bacteroidota > Bacteroidia > Flavobacteriales > Flavobacteriaceae > Flavicella. The sequence continues at coordinate 19,816 of NZ_JBAHZZ010000190.1, forward strand.
TGGAGTTTCTGCTTCTTCGTCTGAAGCAACTATGGGAGTTCAAAAAGAATTTGACCTGCCTTTTGAATTTTTGTTTTGCGATGGGATTACACTAAAGACAATTGTTCGTGCAAATCCAGGAATTGTTATATTGGAAAAAGGAACTGTTGTTGGAAAATGGAATGGGAGTGATGCAACAGCTGTTTTTGAGGAATAATTTGTAATCATATAGCTATAAATAAAAAAGAGATGTCCTATTGGATATCGCTTTTTTGTTAAGTAAATACAGCGTTTTTAGAATATATAGTTCAGCCTTAATAAGGCTCTTCTACCTAAAATAGGAACCACAACAAAACTCTGGTTAGGGTTTTCAGATATATATTCTTGATTTGCTTTGTTCGCATTTCCTCCGAATATACTTGGTCCAAAAAAGTTAGCCAATCCTTCTGAATTAAAAACATTTGTAACTGTTAAATTTACAGATAGTTGTTTGGTAATTTGATTTCCCAAACCAATATCAAATACTCCATAAGAAGGAAGTTGAAAAGCATTGGCAATATTACCTTCTCTTTCTCCCATATAATTGTATTTAATATAAGAAGAAAATTTAAGTTTGGTATAACCAGTACTTAAATTAAATAATAGCTTAGGGTTATACGCAAGAGTGTTCCCTGAGTAGTCTGAGATATAATCATTATTTCCATCTTCTCCTATATTATAAACTGTCCAGTCTTTTGATTTAGGGTTTTGTAAAACTCCATTAAAACCAAAAGTTAAAGAGGGAATAGGATTATAGATAGTTTCCCACTCTAGCCCTATTGTTCTTGAAGAGTTGTATTGTATCGGTGTGTATACAATACTTCCTGTACCATTGTCTAAGCTGAAATCAGTAATGCCAATATTATTTAAATCACTTAAAAAAGCAGTGGTTGTAAATGAAAAATTAGTTAAATCATATTTTACACCCAACTCAAATTGATTAACCTCTTGTATTTCACCTGCAATAGTTGAAAGAGAATTAAAGTAATAATTTAACTCTGGAGCTTTGTTCCCGTGTGAGAATCTGGAGAATATAGCAGAAGTTTTACTTAGTTTATGATTTATTCCAAAAGAATAAGACAAGTAGTTGTAGTCGTAGTTAAATGTGTTTTTTTTACCCGTTGGAGTTAGTGTTCCGTTATCATAAATAGTATTTGGGTTACCGTCTAATCCGCCTTCTAGACTAGTTGGAGCAGATTCATCTCTGCTACCTTTGTGATTTATTGTTTCGTAACGTAAACCTAAATCCAAATAAGTGTTATTTGTGATTTTCCAACGATCATTGATGAAAGTTCCGATCTGACTTACTTGTGCTTCTGCATTTTCGAAGAATAAACCTCCATGATTACCTATCCCATTTTCGTCGGATAGATAAATTACATCTTCTCCAGGGTTTTCAATGGTAACGGTTAGCATTCTAGGGTTTGGCTCGTAGGTTGCATAGCCTAAACTACCTTGTGTAAATAATTTTGAATCAGAAAAACCAAGAGATAGCCCCCCTGAAATAGTATGGTTTTTAAATTCTTTTCTGAGAGTTAATTGGTCCATTATTTCGTTGGCAGTATTGTCTTTGTACCAAGCTGATACGCCCATTGTTCCATCATTAGGAAGACCTCCATCGTATATTACAGCTCCACTCATCATTTGGCTATTATCTGCCGTAGCAAGTTGTTCATTTGTTTCAGCATCACGATAAACAAAATTACCATTAGCTCCTCCGGGATAGATTCCGTTTATATAATAGTAAGAAAAGGAATCTTGAACTCCTAAATATGCTGTGCTAATGGAAGTTTGCCAGTTAGCTTTCTTCTTAGAGAATTTTATATTGTTGTTTATCTTCCAACCGTTTCCTATGTCTTGTGAAAAATCAAGACCAATAGCAAGATCTTCTGCATGAATACCTTGTGAAGGATTAAAGTTGTTTGTTGCTCCGCCTTCAGTATTTCTAGGGTCAGGGATATTGGAGTTAAAATCAGGCATTAATAAAGATGTTGTGTTAAAATCTTGACCAAAAGCAGCTGTAGGGTTACTCCAGTTTGTAGCTGTTACACCATTCCAACGGTTTGTTTTGTCATCCAATAATTTTCCATATAGTTTGATATAGCCATTTTTGTGTTCTTTGATAACGTTGAATTTTACTTGTCCACCTTTGCTAAATGTAAAATCAGTATCTCTAGTTCCATCGTCATGACGGTAGTGTCCACCAATATTATAGTACCAGTCGTTTCCAAAAGAACCACCAACAGTACCATCAATTCTATAATAATTATTATTGTTACCAGCAGTACCACCAGTTAGTTGAACTTCACCACCAAAGTCTTTTCTTGCTCCATGTGAAATGAAATTATAAATTCCCCCTGGTGCGTTTAAGGCAGTTATGGACGATTTACCACCTCTAATAGCTTCAACTCTTTGAGTTGTTAAATCAGCACGATGAAATAAATCAGGACTGTAATATGAATGCTGGACCAAACTTACTGGCAAACCATCTTCTTGAAGAGAAACATAATACCATCCAAGATCGTCTTCGGCAGAAGCAGAAACTCCACGAGAGTAAACCCTAGTAAAAATTTCACCCGCAGAATCATCTATGTATGTTCCGAGAATATTTTTCAGTAAACTTGCAGTTCCAAACGGAGGGATTTCTTTTAATTCCTCTTTATCAATAATACTAATTGATGTGCTTGATTCTAATTTTGTTATTGGGTCAAATGTACCAGTAACGACAACAGTTTCTAAGTTCAATAAATCTTCTTCCATTGAAAAGTTAGCGGTAAGTGTGCTGTTCTGTAATTTAACTTCTTTAGAAATCGTTTTATAACCAATATGAGAGATCATTAATGTGTAGTTTCCTGAATTTAAATTTTCAAGAGTATAAATTCCTTTATTGTTCGAAATATCTGAAATATTAGTTCCTTTAATAGAAACGTGAACGCTGTTAAGTGCTTTTCCTACATTGTCGGTAATGTTTCCGTTAATTTTGAATTGGGCATTTAAAGAAAAGCTTAATAGGTTAATCGTTATTACTGTTAGTAGGGTTAAAAATTTTGTCATGTGTGATATTGGATAATTAAGTTTATTTTTTATTAAAGTGTTGCATTAAGCAAAGGTTGAGCCACCAATTGAATATAATGTGCCGTTTTATTAAGTGAAATAAAATGTACAGTTATTATGAGATATAATTTAAGACCGTTGCATAATGCTCTTTTCATTTTTAGATTTCAATTTTGACTTTTTAAATCTAAAATTTATATTTTTTTTTCTTATTTTCATTGTTTATGTTAGTTATGGATCTATTTTTTGGTTCATTTTCCTTTA
>NZ_JBAHZZ010000193.1:0-7763 GCF_037132785.1 Flavicella sp.
ACAACCATAACAATGATAATTATAGCCTGATTTCTCACAACCTTTTGTGCCACAACATTTACTACATATAAAACCTTCAGACCATTTTATTTTTGCCAAATAAGCTTTACATGATTCATCATTTGGCAGTTCTTTTATAAAATTCAGTATATTTTGACCTTGAAAAACATCCATATCTGTTATATTTAAGGACACTAAGATACAGAAACTAAACGACTAACTCAGAAATAGTATTTATACCTTTTAACATTTAAATAACGTATTAAATCCGTTTCTTTTTCATTCATGTTTCACACAAAAACAACCTGAAATTCATTTGGTATAATACACTAAGCAACTACTTGTAAAATAAGCAACTGACAATTCCCCTTTCTTAACTTTTTCTATATAATTCTGCACTGAATAAAATTGTCTTATCACTAATAAAAGTTAATCTTTTCTGATCTACTTCTTCCGATGAATTTATACTTTATTATAAGCAATAGCATAAAAAAATTAAAATAAGTCGTTCAAATTCACAAATTAAAAAAACTTTTTATTCTGAGTATTTGTTTTTTGTTGCTTATCGTTAATTGAATTCTTACATTTGTCATTCAATTTTCAATAAAATATGGAACAATTTGTAGTATCTGCTCGTAAGTACCGTCCTCAGGTTTTTGAAGATGTTGTAGGTCAAAAGGCCATTACAAATACTTTAGAGAATGCTATAAAAAACAATCATTTAGCACAAGCTTTGTTATTTACGGGACCAAGAGGAGTTGGTAAAACAAGTTGTGCACGGATCCTAGCGAAAAAGATCAATGATAAAGACGGAACTCATACAGATGAAGATTTTGCTTTTAATATTTTCGAATTGGATGCTGCTTCTAACAATTCGGTAGATGATATTCGCTCTTTAACGGAGCAGGTTCGTATTCCTCCACAAACAGGAAAATACAAAGTCTATATTATTGATGAAGTACATATGTTGTCCCCATCGGCTTTTAATGCTTTTTTGAAAACTTTAGAAGAACCACCTGCACATGCTATTTTTATATTAGCAACTACAGAAAAACATAAAATTATTCCGACGATTTTATCTCGTTGTCAAATTTTTGATTTTAAGCGCATTGGTGTTTTGGATGCAAAACAGCACTTAAAAAAGATTGCTGAAAAAGAAGGAATTATTGCTGATGACGATGCTTTACATATTATAGCGCAAAAAGCTGATGGAGCCATGCGTGATGCTTTATCAATATTTGATAGGGTTGTTAGTTTTTCTGGAAAAAAATTAACTCGTGAAGCAGTTACAGATAATTTAAATGTACTGGACTATGATGTTTATTTTAAAATTACTGATCTAGTCCTTAAGAATAATATCCCACAAGTATTGATTGAATTCAATAGCGTTTTGAGTAAAGGTTTTGAAGGACATCATTTTATCAATGGACTTGCTTCTCATTTTAGAGACCTGTTGGTGGCAAAAGATGCTGAAACGATCTCCTTATTGGAAGTTGGTAATATTGCTAAAAAACAATATTTGACACAAGCAGGAGCTGCATCCTTACCTTTTTTATTACAAGCCATAGAAAAAGCGAATGACTGTGATTTAAAATACAAAATCAGTAAAAACCAACGCCTGTTAGTTGAACTAACTCTTATGCAAATTGCATCTATAACCTTCGAGGCAGAAAAAAAAAAAGCAGTAACTACATAATTCCAGCTTCTTTCTTCAAATCTCAGTTGATTGAAGAAAAAATTGAGAAAGTAAAGAAAGAACTTCCTAAAGAAAAAAAGCTTTCTGAAACAGCTTCTAAAACCGTTGTCCCCCCTACTCCTGCTCCAAGAATAAGAAAAGGAAAAAGGAGAACTTCTGCCTTGTCATTAAAAAGTTTGACAGAAAAAGTAGAAGCTGTTGAGATTACACCTGAATCAGAAATAGACAGAAATACACTTCCAAAAACGATTTTTTCAGAAGGAAAACTAATAAACCTTTGGACAGAATATGGCAATCAATTGATAAAAATAGGAGACAAAAGTTTAGCATCTATCATCATGGCATCCAAACCAATTTTAAAAGGTTTTCATGTGTATTACAGTCTTCCTAATCAACTGATGGCAGAACAACTTGAACGTTTACGCCCTCGACTACTTAAATACTTACGTGAGTCTTTAAATAATTACAGCATTGATTTAACAATTAAAATCGAAGTAACTGAAGTCAAAAAATTCGTTTACACGCCGCAAGAAAAATTTGACAAACTACAAGAGCTGAATCCTACAGTAGATTTACTAAGAAAAATGTTTAGACTTGATATTTAATATCCATTAATTGCATTTTTTTTATATATTGGTAACTTAACGAACTCTAGATACGTGCATCCATTTGATAAAATTTTAATAGGTATTGCTTTTTCTCCAAATATTGTAGAAAATATTCATGAAGCTGTACGTTTGGCAAATATGTTCAATGCTGAGCTGGTATGTGTTCATGTCGGTGAAAAAACAGTAAAAAAAGAATCCAAATTAGATGAGATTTTTAAGCAAGCCCCCGACTTAAACAGAAAACGAACTTTATTATTTCATACAGGAAGTCCCGTTGATGTAATTTTAGAAACATGTAAGGTTCAAAAAATTGATTTATTAATTTTAGGAGCCTTAAAAAAAGAAAATATTTACGATTATTATGTTGGTTCTATAGCTAGAATTTTAACAAGAAAAGCTCCTTGTTCCGTTTTGTTATTAATCAAGCACTCTATAGAAAGAGTTGCTTGTAAGCATATTGTTGTCAACGGACTAAAAGATCCTAAAACTAAAGAAACTATACATACTTCTTTTTATATATCTCAAGCTTTAGACTGTCGTAAAATTACAATTGTAGAGGAAGTGACGCAACAAGAGATTCACGTAATAGCAACGGATGATATTTCACTGCGTAAGATAAATATTGAAAAAAAAAGAATTTCGAATCGTGAAGAAATACGAGTAAAAGATATTTTGACACATATTCTAGAAGAGGAAAAAGAAAATATAACGATTAAAACCCAAAGTATTTTTGGGAAAAGAGGCTATTCTATTGGTCATTATGCCAGTGTTGTTAGGGCCGATTTATTAATTATGAATGCTCCGAATAAAGCAACTATCTGGGACCGATTGTTCCCACACGATATGGAGTATATATTGTCTGAACTTCCTACAGATGTTCTCATCGTAAAATAAAATATGATAAAAAAAGAATCTACTTTTAAAAGTTCTATAGCTACAATTCCGAAAAATATTTTCGCAGGGTTTGTGGTTTCATTGATTGCGCTTCCCTTAGGATTGGGCTTGGCAATAGCTTCTGAAGCTCCGCCAATTTCCGGAATTATATCCGCTGTGGTCGGTGGTGTATTAGTAGCGATACTAGGAGGTTCTAATGTAACAATCACAGGTCCTGGGAATGGACTGGTTGTTGTTTTGTTAGGTGCTATTACAACCTTGGCGGGTGGAGATTTATATCAGGGTTATCTGTTTACACTTGCTGCTATAGTGTTTTCTGGACTTTTAATGCTGCTATTAGGTTTTTTAAGAATGGGAAGTTTGAGCGACTTTTTTCCCTCCTCTGCCATTCAAGGGATGTTAGCGGCTATCGGAATTGGAATCCTAGCAAAACAGTTTCATGTTATGTTAGGCTATATCAATATTAAAGGAAGCACTATAGAGTTGCTATATGAAATCCCTTTTACAATATATCATTTTATCGTGGACACAAATGCTAATTTTATTGCTGGTATTGAAGGGGTTTTGAGTTTGATGATTATGATTTTTTATTCTAAGATTAGAAATCGTTATTTTCAATTGATTCCTGCTCCTATGTGGATTGTGGTATTGGCGATTGGACTAGCATATCATTATGAATATATCTTACAAGAAGTATATCCTGTTGACAAAAGTTTGTTAATTAATATTCCAAACAATGTCATAGAGAATTTGGCTTTTCCAGATTTCTCGAGTATGTTCAATATAAAATTCATCAATGTTGTTATTGCAATCACTCTTATTTCGAGTATTGAATCCTTGTTAAGTATAAAAGCTGTAGATAAACTGGATCCCTTAAGAAGAAGATCTAATATCAATAAAGATTTAAAAGCTTTAGGAATTGCTAGTACGGTTAGTGGACTGCTTGGTGGATTAAACGTTGTTACTGTAATTGCACGTAGTTCTGTAGGTGCAAATAATGGAGCTACCAATCGATCAGCAAATTTATTCCATGCTATATTTTTATTATTGTTTGTTTTATTGTTTAAAGAGCAATTGTGTAAAATTCCTTTACCCGCTCTTTCAGCAATCTTGGTTTATACAGGCTATAAATTAGCTGATCCTTTTAATATAGTGAAGGTGTTTCAGATAGGTGGAGAACAGTTATTAATCTTTATAGTCACTCTTTTGGCTACAATTTTTTTTAATTTAATTATCGGAATATTAAGCGGGATTCTTGTTACTTTTATCATTCACGTCGTCTTAAACCAAAACTTCACTCTATTTACTCTAAACCTCTTTAAACCAAATGTTTTGATGTACAAAGAAGATGATGAGAAAAACAATTATTATGTGAGTGTTGTTAATTTTTGTACGTTCTTAAATTACTCAAAACTAAAAGAAAAACTGGATCAGATTCCTGAAAATGAAGATGTGATTTTAGATTTTTCCAGATGTAGTTTTGTGGATCATACCGTGATGGAAAACGTAAATGACTATATCAATACCTTTACTTCTAAGGGTGGAAATTTTGAAGTCATAGGTTTAGATATGCATGGTTCTCATACAGGGCATCCCTTTGCATTACGTAGAGTAAGTGAAACCAAAAGACTGGTTTCTAAAAACCTTACAAAAAGGCAAAAGTTAATTAAAAATATAGCGGAATCTTTTCAATGGAATTTCCGTGCTGTTAAAAAGAAATCTTTTCTGTTTCTAAATAGTTTTGGTTATTTTAAGTCTAAAAAAATCATCAAAATTAAAAATGTCCTTTCTAATAACAAGACTACGGTATTTGATGTTATTTATACGGAGGGAGAATTTATTGCAAAACAGGTTATCAGAAGTACCATGATGCATATCAAAGTAAACAAAGAAATACCCTGGTTTATCTTAGATAGAGATGGACTGTTTGAGTATATATATCATCTTGCAGGTTATGAAGATATCAGAATTAAAAATCACAATGATTTTTCGAAAAGATTTTATTTATCAGGAAATGATACACAGGCTATAGGAGATTTATTTGATGATGAATTGGTCTTGTTTTTTGAGAGCAATCCTCACTATCATATTGAAGCTTCTGACAAAGGATTACTTATTGTTCACAAGGAACGCTTGGCATCAGTAAAAGAGATGAAAGCGATGATTGATTTTGGAATAAGGCTTCAGAATATTATCAATAAATAATACTATGGGGAAAATATTTGATAAAATAAATGCAGAAATAAAAGAATTTATAGATCTGCAAAAAATGTTCTTTGTAGGAACCGCTGCAGAAGAAGGACGTGTAAATGTTTCTCCTAAAGGAATGGACTCCTTTAGAGTTTTAGGCGAAAATAAAATTATTTGGTTAAACCTTACAGGTAGTGGAAATGAAACCGCTGCCCACCTTTTAAAAAACAAACGCATGACCATTATGTTTTGTGCTTTTGAAGGGAAACCTATTATTTTGCGTTTGTATGGAGAAGCAAAAATATATCACGAAAGAGATAAAAAGTTCCAAGAATATCTATCTAGCTTCCCTACTCTTGCAGGAGTAAGACAAATAATTGAAATGGATGTAGATCTTGTACAGAGTTCATGCGGTTATGCAGTACCTTTATTTGATTATAATAAAGAAAGAACACAATTAAATGATTGGGCGCTAAAACAAGGAAAAGAAAAAATAACTGCATACCACCTTAAAAAGAATTCGGTGAGTATTGATGGTTTTGAAACGAAAATTAAATAAAAACAAAGAATATGCTAGGTTTAAAACTACCAACAGACCCAAGATGGGTGAATATTGCTGAGAAAAATATTGATGAAATATTAATAGACCATGCACACTGTGAGCAAAAAGCGGCATCAACAGCAATCTCATTAATCGTTGGTTTTCCTGAATACACCGATCTTGTACAGGAAATGATTTTACTAGTGAAAGAGGAAATGAGCCACTTTAAGATGGTTTTGGATAAACTTATAGCCAAAGGTGTGGTTTTAGGGAGAGATCGTAAGGATTTATATGTTTTAGATCTTTTAAAATTCTTTCCAAAAGGAGGTAGTAGAACCGATCAATTGGTGCACAGATTATTGTATGCTGCTTTGATTGAGGCGAGAAGCTGCGAGCGATTCCGTTTACTTTCTGAAAATTTAGAAGACAAAGAATTGGCCAAATTTTATAGAGACCTGATGGTTTCTGAAGCCAACCATTATACAATGTTTTTACAGTTTGCAAGAGCTTATGGAAATCGTGAACAGGTGGATCAAAAATGGGAAGCTCTATTAGAATATGAAGCTGGTATTATGAAGGATTTGGGAACTAAGGAGTCTATTCACGGTTAATCTGTTCTTAACGGTAATTTGTTATAGGTAATCAAAGATCCTTACAGTTGTTGACAACATAGAGTCTTTCGATGTTTTCTTTTCCTCTTTAATACAAACTATTTCCATTATGAAATTTCAAGAATTAAAAGAATTTTTAGACACAAAGGTAATTCAATACAATACCTTAGATTTTATAGACTCTGACCCCATACAAATTCCTCATCTATACAAAGAAAAAGAGGATATAGAAATCGCAGGGTTTTTAGCTGCAACCATCGCTTGGGGAAAACGAGAGATGATTATTAAAAACAGTCATAAAATGATGGGATTTCTTGGAGACTCCCCGTATGATTTTGTGATGAATCATACAGATACCCAATTAGAGAATTTGGAACATTTTGTACACCGTACTTTTAATTTAGGTGATTTTAAATATTTTATCAGAGCTTTAAAACATATATATACGCACCATAAAGGTTTAGAAGCAGTGTTTACTGAACACAAATCAAAAGATTCACTTCAGCCTGCAATTCATCAATTTAAAAATATTTTTTTTGAAATCCCACACCAAAACAGAACCACTAAACATGTATCAGATCCTTTAAAAGGCTCCGCTGCTAAAAGGATCAATATGTATTTACGTTGGATGATTCGTCAAGATAATCAGGGAGTTGATTTCGGTCTTTGGACAAATATCAGTCCATCCCTACTCTCTTGTCCTTTAGATGTACATTCGGGAAATGTAGCTCGAAAACTCGGACTTTTAAAAAGAAATCAAAACGATGCAAAAGCATTATTAGAACTCGATTTAGCCCTTAGAAAAATGGATGCTACAGATCCCGTAAAGTATGATTTTGCTTTGTTTGGTCTTGGAGTCTTTGAGAAGTTTTAATTATTTGTAACTATTTGCATAAACGTTCCAACTCATCCAGCTTGCAGCCCTATTAGATTTTTTTCTTGATTAATTCTAAATTCTAATTGTTCTAAATATACATCTTTGTATCTTTTAGAATTTTGAATCTCGGTGTTTATTAAATATAAATCTGGGCTAGTTAATCTTAGTAAATATCCGATATCCTGCTGTTCAGAATATTTAACATTATAATTTAAGACCGTTGCATAATGCTCTTTTCATTTTTAGATTTCAATTTTGACTTTTTAAATCTAAAATTTATATTTTTTTTTCTTATTTTCATTGTTTATGTTAGTTATGGATCTATTTTTTGGTTCATTTTCCTTTA
>NZ_JBAHZZ010000195.1:0-5058 GCF_037132785.1 Flavicella sp.
ACGGAACCTTAAGCTATATCGTTATAGATTCAGAAAATAAATACGTATCAGTAGAAAAATATAATTCTTGTCCAACAGGCGCATTAATAATTCCAGAAACGGTAAACATTGAAGACATAATTTATACAATTACTAGTATAAATGAAAGTGCTTTTTTATATTGTTCAAGTTTAACGAGCATCAATATTCCTGATTCCGTAACCAGTATAGGAGATGATGCTTTTTCTTTTTGTTCAAGTTTAACGAGTATCAATATTCCTGATTCCGTAACTAGTATAGGAGACTATGCTTTTAGAAGCTGTTCAAGTTTAATAAGTGTAATGGTAAATTGGCAAATACCATTAGCTATAAATTTAAATGTATGTTAATTTCTTTTTTTGTTTTAAAAAGCTATACTTCTACACCCTACAGTTGGTACTGTTTTTGATATGTTTTATAGATATAACTATTACCGACCAGTCGAAAATAAAAAAACTTCTTGAATCAGATATAACAGTGTTGTATTAGGTACTCAAAGTAAATTTCACAATGAAGTATATACGTAAACTAATGAAATGAAATTTGAAACTCCAATAATTGATGTCAATCTCCAAAGCCCAAACTAAGCTTTTGCGAATCCGTTGTAAACTATTACAGGTAAACACCTTGAATTCAAGTACTAAATTAACGAAAAAAAATATACTCACCTCATTCAGAAACAATCAATATAAAACTATGCTTTCAAAAGAAAAATGCATTCAAGCAATTAATATATGGAAAGAAACTAGAACTAACTTTTCAAAGATCAAAAAAATAATTGACCCTACTGCTGTATTTACTTTAACACAGGACGATTGTGACTGGATAAAGGAAAACAATAAAAATAGTAATTTCCATATTTACGCGGGTGTACACATTGATCAACTTATTCTAATTATTGTTCCTTTAAACAAGAACGGAATAGAAATTAATCTTAATGCATACCTAACAACAAACTTGACAGATTTAAAAGACGAAATCACATTAATTGAAACAGATGTGGTAACCACCGTTTTAAAAACAACACTATCCAAAAATTTAGAAATCACTAAACACTGGAAAGAAGTAGATTTGGCAATTTACAACGAGCCTACTATTATAGAACGAACTTCTGTAAATGACATAGAAAAATGGAAAAATGAATGCTTAGACTGGTTTTTTTATGAATGCGAAGAGTCTAAAGGCCAAAACATATTTAGAGCTTTTACTGTGCCTTTTGCTGATTTAGCTAGAGAAGATGAAAAACAAGGTGAAATAATTGCCTTATTTGGATTTAAATATTCTTCTATTTATCAAACGCAAATACCTATATTAATTTTTGTAACGATAGCTGATGAAACTGGTAATGCAGAAATTATTCGTACAAAAATCATTCAAACTAGATCTAGTACAAACACTAACGATTATTCGCAACCCTGTCCTCCTGTTTGTAAAGACGCCAAAAAATTTCTCCTTTTCACTTAACTAATAATGACTTATTATTATTATTCATTAATCATGTCTAATTTCTTGTTAATCACTGCCTTTACGTTCGGTGTAAGTAATAAAAAATTATGGGTTCAAAAAGAAATAAAATGGCATATCTCCTACTTAGGGTTTATGTTATTTATAGAATTAATAATTAAAATATTTATTTATGGATTTAACAATCAAAACACTAGCTTCATTTATCCATTTTACATAGCTGGTGAGTTTTTTGTTTTATCACAGATATTTTTTTCTTCTTTACAATCATCTAAAAAATGGCTACTGGGGTTTGGTCTTATTAGTATTGTTTTGTTTTTAGAAGCCTCATTTTTATGGTTTAATAATAATTTTTTCACTCCAGGTATTGGTAAAATATTTTCTCATTTAACCATCATCTGTATGGCTGCATATCTCTTACTTAAAAACCTAAAAGAAATAAAAGTTAACACCCCTTTTCTAATAGTTTATGCAACCTTATTTATATATTATGCCGTATCATTATTTTTATTTTTATTAATGGACCAACTTACTAAAAACAATATTGTAATTTGGACAATGAACAATATACTATCTTCCATCTTATATGGTAGCTACATTTACACTTTTTATAAATTAAAGAAATGGAAATTGATATCAAATATGTAATTATTATGATTATCGTCCTATCTATAGTCATACTGTTTTCTTTTGTAGCATATAGAACCTTCATACAAAAGATACTAAATGAGAAATTTCTACAACACCAACTTGAATTAGAACACCAAAAAGAAGTTTCATTACAATACACCATAGTTCAAGAAAACGAACGAAAACGGATAGCAGAAATACTGCATGATGATGTGGGGAATAAATTGAATATTCTCTCTCTTTGGATAAATAATGAAGATACATGGAATAATAAACGGTCTAAAGAAATAATTGCCCAACAAATTCCAGAACTAATTGAAGCTACAAGAGCAATATCTCATTCGTTATATCCTGTGAATTTGGAAAAGTTTGGTTTAATTCTTGAGATTGAATCTTTAATTTCAACGGTTAATGAATCCCTTTCCATTCAATTAATATTAAATCATAATTACCATAAAAGAGCCGTTTCGTATGAGGTTAAAATCTATCGTATCATACAAGAGTTTTTAAGTAATGTGATTAAACATGCCAAAGCAACCAAAATGCTTGTTCATATTCGGGATTCGGACACCTCGCTTGCTATTATTTTGTCCGATAATGGTATAGGCTTTTCAAACGACTTAATCCAAAAAGGGATGGGTCTTAAAAATATTGACACTAGAATTCAATCGATTAACGGCTATAGCAAATGGAAAAGTGAAAAACACAAGGGTTCACGATTAATTATGAAATTCCCAACGCAATGAGTAAAATTATTAAAATCGCATTAGTAGATGACGAGGCTTTGTTCGTTGAAGGTCTCTCCCTTATATTTTCAAATTTGGAACATATAACTGTTGTCCAAACTGCGAACAGTGGTTTAGAATTTCTTGCTGTACTTGAAGAAAGTTCAGAGGCAGTTTTTCCAGACATCGCTTTAGTAGATATTCAAATGAAACCCATGAATGGATTTAATTTGGTTGAATCTTTAAAAGGTAAATATCCAGATTTAAAAATCATTATACTCTCTTCATATTACAAAAACAATGTATTTGGACATATGATTAAGTTAGGCGTTTCTGCATTTATTCCTAAAAACGCCAATAAAAAGTTACTTACTACAGCCATTGAGTCAGTTAATAATTCTGGTATCTATTTTACACAGGCTGATCAAGAAAAGCTAATGCAATACATGAATAGCCGTTTTAAAAAAATAACATTAAGCATTAATGAAGAATTGTCTGGGAGAGAAATTGAAGTTCTAAAATTAATTTGTTTAGAGCATACGAACCAAGAAATTGCAGATCAATTATTTCTTAGTAAACGCACCATAGAGAGTCATAGACAAAGAATCCTCGAAAAAGTTGGCGCTAAAAACACGGTAGGATTAGTTGTTTATGCTATAGGCCATGAAATACACCTACTTCCATAAAAACGCCATACCGTATAAATATAGGATCCCCTTTTTTTCGTCACTTTATTAATTTAAGATCGTTGCATAATACTCTCATCAATATTAGATTTCAATTTTGACTTTTTCAATCTAAAATTTATGGTTTTTTTCATTGTTTATGTTAGTTATGAACCTCTTTCTTAGTTCATTTTCCCTTATAAACAATACCAACTCTGTAAAAGACACATTTTAAAAAGCAACAAACCATCATAGGAAGGCTTACCAACGGTACTTTTACCTCTGGAATAGTCCTTGTCTATTGTTTTTGAAATTCGATTCCTATCAATGAGAATATTTATTTGACTAAAAAATGTAGCTTTTATTTTTCTTGTGCATCAATCGCAAATGCTATTTGAAAAACAGGGTGTTTTTGTGGTTTTTTAAATTAAACAAAAAAAACAAACCAATCAATTTACTGTCAGTGTTTTATCGAACTCATTTGGCTGTTTGTTTTTGTCGTTTACCTTGCAGCCGTCTTATTTCATACCGTATAAATACGGTAAATTCAAATTAGTACTTTCTACTCTAAAATAATCTGTAATAAATCTGTCTATTTGTATTATTTAATAAATGAAACTATGAAAAAAAAATACCTATTAATCCTACTATGTTTATGTTTTAAATATGGTCAAGCACAAACTTTTACTGATGGAACCTTAAGCTATACCGTTATAGATTCAGAAAATAAATACGTATCAGTAAAATATAATACTTGTCCAGCAGGCGCATTAATAATTCCAGAAACGGTAAACATTGAAGACATAATTTATACAATTACTAGTATAGATGTATGGGCTTTTTATGATTGTTCAAGTTTAACGAGTATCAATATACCTGATTCCGTAACCAGTATAGGAAACTATGCTTTTTCTTATTGTTCAAGTTTAACGAGCATCAGTATTCCTGATTCTGTTACCAGTATAGGAGACTCTGCTTTTTCTTCTTGTTCAAACTTAACGAGTATCAATATTCCTGATTCCGTTACTAGTATAGGAGACTCTGCTTTTTCTTCTTGTTCAAACTTAACGAGCATCAGTATTCCTGATTCCGTTACTATTACTAGTATAGGAGATTATACTTTTTATAATTGTTCAAGCTTAACGAGCATCAATATTTCTGATTCCGTAACCAGTATAGGAGACTCTGCTTTTTATGATTGTTCAAGTTTAACGAGTATCAGTATTTCTGATTCCCTAACCAGTATAGGAGATGATACTTTTAGAGGCTGCTCAAGTTTAACGAGCATCAATATTCCTGATTCCCTAACCAGTATAGGAGACTCTGCTTTTTATTATTGTTCAAGCTTAACGAGCATCAATATTCCTGATTCTCTAACCAGTATAGGAAGTTATACTTTTTATGAATGTTCAAGTTTAACGAGTATCAGTATTCCTGATTCTGTTACTAGTATAGGTGAATTGGCTTTTTATCATTGTTCAAGTTTAACAAACGTAGTGGTCAATTGGCAAACCCCATTATCTATAAATTCAAATGTCTTTGAAGGTTTAATTTTA
>NZ_JBAHZZ010000014.1:0-15047 GCF_037132785.1 Flavicella sp.
AAACTAAAGGAAAATGAACCAAAAAATAGATCCATAACTAACATAAACAATGAAAATAAGAAAAAAAAATATAAATTTTTAGATTTAAAAAGTCAAAATTGAAATCTAAAACTGAAAAGAGCATTATGCAACGGTCTTTAGTTGTCAAGATTGGAAATGTCTGCCTTTGCTGCGACGATTTATTTTGGTTCATAGATTATACCAAATAAACACCTAAATGACGTAATAATAATTTGAAATGTTTTTTATTCACAAACCCGAAAAGCCTTATTCATTAGAATAAGGCTTAGCAGAATTATATAATTGCTGTTCTTATAAATGTATCCCTACACCTAAACTTCCAGTACCACCGTCTCTTCCACCAGCTTCTAATATAATACCCCAAGTTTGGTTGAATTTATATTCTCCACCGATATGTAAATCCAATATTATGCCACCATCATCATGAGTACCCATGTACAATCCAGCACCTGCACCTCCCCAGATATCCCAAGGCTCATTAAGATTTAATAAAGAGTCAAAGTAATAATCTACCCTAGCTCCTGCATGGATATAGTCAAAATTAAGAGGAATAGTGGCCTCTGGTGAAATTGTAAAGTTTTTTGCTAAAGCAAATTCATAATAACCTGATATTGCAGAATCGTCTCCGATTTTAGCAAAAAGGTTTAAAGCACCACCATAGGATTCTTGAGCAGATACAGTAGAAGAAGCACCAAAGGTAAACACACATAATAATAGGGAAATTCTTATTAATTTTTTCATTTCAATTAATTAAAGTTAATAATAGCGCAAATATAACAAAAAATATAACAGACAATTAAAACACCTGAAGCTTTCGTCTACAGTATTTTTAATCCCTCACTATTCATCCATCCTATTTTTCCATCAGAAAGTTTGATTTTTTTCCAAATATCAACTTCGTCTAAAACCCATACTTTTAAGCCTTCATGTATCTCGAAAACCTCTTGACCAGATTCTAAGGGTGCATTTTTCACGCTCACCTTTTCATCAAAAACAATGGCTTCTATAGTGGAGGTATGAATATCATATTGTTTAAAAGAAAAAACCAAGGTAATCACCAAAAACAAACCACTCAATACGCTCACCACAAAATAAAATCGTTTTCTAATAGGAATGTATGAAAAGTAGAAAAACAGGAAGAAAAGACTCATCAAAATTGAAAAACCAACAGCAAAATATGCCCATTGATTAAAAGAGAATTTCGAAATAATACTCTGCTCTAATTCTTGAAAAAATGTCTTTGGCAGCTCTTCAATTGTGTCAATTGTCATTCTATTAGCAAAAACCAAATTATTGGCAGCGTCCAGGTTTTGAGGGTTGATCATTAAAGATTTCTCCAAGTTATAAATACTCGGGGCCACTTTATTTATTTTATAATAAGAATTCCCTAAGTTATAATACAGTTCAGAAGAGACCTGACCACTTGATTCTATCTTTTCGTAAAGACCAATAGCTTCTACATATTTTTCATTTCTATACAATTCATTTGCTTGGACAAATATATCAGAATTGCTCTGTGCAAACATACTTGAATAAGTAAAAAAGAAAACAACAATTAATTTTATTGTTTTAAACCCCAAAATCGGTAAGGCATACTTTTTTAAAGTCGCTATGGAAATATTTATTTGTTCTAAAAAACGATTCATACCTTTATAATTGTTTATCGATTCTAGTTATTATTTCTTTTGCCTTATTGTACTCTTTTTCCATCATAACATCCGTTACAGGTGCATAACGAGCAAAATCACAATCATCCAGTACAGCGATAAAGCTCTTAATAACCACAGTATCCACACCTTTTTTGGTCAACAATTCTGAAATACGCTCTTTACTTATATCCGAAATTTCAATTTGTAATTTCGCTTTTAAGTAATTGTGTAGTGCTTTCTCTAAAGCGATATAAAACTCAACTTTATTACCCAATATTTTTTTTGCCTGAGACAAGTATTTTCGCGCCAACTTATCTGCTTTTCTTGTTCTATTTCCTATCAAGTCATTCGCTCTTTCTTTTTGTTTTTTCCCGATTATAATAGCTATTGGAATTGCTAAAAACGGCAAAAACATCAAAAGATAAAATAAATTAGACTTATAAAAGTTTTCCTTTTCTAAGGACATAAAACTAGTATTTGCTTGAATATATCTAAACGAATTATTTGAAGTAACCATTCGTTTTTTCACCCCGCCAGAAGTTGTTTCCAACTGATCAGAATTTGTAATTAATTCCTTTCCTTGAATAACATTTACAAAAATATTGTCTGAGGTTATCGAATGGTATTTTTTATCTTTTGGATTAAAGTAAGAAAAAGAGACAGGAGGTATTTTATATTTTCCTTTAAATTGTGGCACAACTGTATATGAATCGAATACCTCACCTCGTAAACCTTTTGTTCCAGAAAATGAAATATTCAAGTTTTCCTGATGCTCTGGAGTATACACTTCCAACTCCTGAGGAGTAATAACTTTTGGTATTTCAAACAATTTCAAATTTCCTTTTCCAGAAACCATCACTTTTAACTGTGTAGATTCGTTTGCTTTTAAGCTTTCCTTACTAATCGTTACAGTCATCTCAAAGTCACCTACAGCACCGTTAAAGTCAGCAGGTTTTCCCTTCAAAGGCAATGGTTTTACATGAATGTTTTTCTTGAATGTTTTAAAACTCTTTCTAATGTTTCTCGTAATTGGGTTTCCAAAGAAATCTCCCCTGCCTGTTGGCACTCCAATAATTAAATCAGAACTCAGAACCTCTAAAGCCAACTTACCTGATTTTTGTGGAATCAACACTGCTTTTTTAATAGTAATATATCGATAATCTTCTCCTTGGTACTTACCGTTTTTCACTTGTACCTGGTCTATTCTAATATCTTGATTCCAAAAACCTTTAAATTCTGGTAAATCTTTTATCTCAAAATCGCTAATCGCAATATTATTACTGAAATACAAACGATATTCTACATAAATACCTTCACCTATATAAGGTCTTGAATTGGACACCATCACTTCTAAATGTACGTTTTGATCCGCTATATAATTAGGGTCGTTAGGGTCTTTAGGTAGATCTATTGCATCAACTACAGCAACAACCACAGGGTTTGATTTGATGATCTCTCCATTATATTTGATGGTAGCTCCAGAAATTGTCAAGTTTCCTTTTCTTGTAGGAGCAATGATATAACTATAGGATTGAGCATAACTTACTTTTCCGTTTACCCATGATGAATTAACTGACTGACTTGGCCCACCCACAACTTCAAAACCATTAAAACTCGGTGGTGAAAAATGATCCGCTCCTTGTATATTTATGGTAAACTCAACACGAAGACGTTGATTAACTCCAAGTTTATTTTTACTCACCTTTGTTTTTAACTCCACTTGAGCCAATAAACTATTGGTAAGGATTAATAAAAATATGTATGTTATTTTAAGCTTCATTTTTTTTACATTGCAATTCAATACCTTATTACCAGTCTTTTTCTTGCTGAACTTTTTTGCCTTTTACTTTTTGAGCATTCACCTTTTTCTGGGTCTTTGCTTCCTCATTACTCATTGTCTCTAACAACTGCTTTATCTGTTGTGGGGTCATTTCCCCTATTTGAGGTTGCTGCTGTTGTTTCTTTTCCTCTTCC
The DNA here is from genome assembly GCF_037132785.1 of Flavicella sp. GTDB lineage: Bacteria > Bacteroidota > Bacteroidia > Flavobacteriales > Flavobacteriaceae > Flavicella. Next base: position 3,645 of record NZ_JBAHZZ010000014.1, read on the forward strand.
TTCTCTTTGTCCTCTTCTTTCTTTTCGTCTTTGTCCTTGTCCTTGTCTTTGTCTTTGTCTTTGTCTTTGTCCTTGTCTTTGTCTTTGTCTTTGTCTTTGTCTTTGTCTTTGTCTTTGTCTTTGTCTTTGTCTTTGTCTTTGTTTTCCTGATCTTTTTTCTTCTTCTCTTCTATTAATTTTTCCTTCAGTTGATTTAGATTTTCATCCTGAGGAAATTTCTTTAAACCTTGGTCTACCGTTGCAATTGCTTTGTCAAGATTACTATGCACATAATCTTTTGCTCCAGAATTAAAATAACTCTTAGCACTTGTTTGTGCATTGACAGCCAAACCAATCACCATAAAAACTCCTAATACGAATGCTTTCATTATTTTGTTTGTATTTCAATTACAGACTCAATTTTTTTTATAAAATCTTTATAATTCGCAACTGTTGGATCTTTTTCCAAAGCTCCGTCTAATAGCTTTAAAGCTTTATCAAACTGATAGTTTTCTATCAACTTATCTGCCTGTTTTTTTATCCTTTTTGCATATTCTGATGGAGGTGGTTGATTGTTCTTTTTATCGTCCTCCTCCTGTTTCTGTTTTAATTTTTCACGAGCAAAAGCTAAATTATAACGAGTCTCTTCATCGTTTGGATTATTTCTTAAACTATTTTTATAAGCTTCTATGGCTTTACTATATTCTTTTTGTTCTAAGTATGCGTTTCCAATATTATGGTATGCCGCTGCTTTTTCTAATTTTACTTCTGTGCCTGTTGCGGCTAATTCGTATTGAGGAATCGCTTCTTTGTATTTTTTTTGTGCGTATAAAGTATTCCCTAAATTAAAAGAACTCTTATAATAAGTCCCTGCTTGCGCTGTTGCTTTCTGATAAGAAATAGCCGCATCAGCATATTTTTCCGATGAATATAAAGTGTTTCCTTCTCTTACAAAATTCCGTGCCAACCTTTGTTGTACAATAGAATCTTGTTGCGCTTTCATAGAAAAGCAGCATAAGCACAAAACGAATATTTGGAGAACTCTCATCATATTATTTTTTAAACTCTTTTTCTTTAAACAAATCTACTTTTTGCAACCATTTGGTTTTCTTTTCTAAAAAGAAAATATCAAAGATAAAGAACAATAAGGCAATCCCAACAAACCACTGAAATTGATCTTTAAAATCTGAAAATTGCTTTGTTTCAAACTCATGCTTTTGGGCATTTGACACGACGTCTATCAACATATTTACGGGTTTTTCAGTCAAATTACCGTCAGAATAAGCTCCATTAGCCTTGTCTGCTACTTCTATTAACACATTCGAATTTCTGTGGGTTATAACCACTTCCCCTTTACGGTCTTTTTTATAGCCTGTCAAGGTTCCACGATCTCGAAGCGGAATCGGCCCTCCTTTTTCTGTTCCTACTCCAACAGTATAAACTTTAATTCCTTCATTAGCCAAATCATCAGCCATAGCAATGGTGTTTTTTTCATGATCTTCCCCATCAGAAATTATCACTAAAAATTTATTCGTTTGTTCTTCATTATTATAATAGGTTTTCGCTAAACTCAGAGCTTCATTAATTGCTGTACCCTGACTTGAAACCATGTCTGGATTTGCGTTTTGCAAAAACATATTTGCCGCTGCATGATCTGTTGTAATAGGCAATAAAGGATATGCATTTCCAGCATAAACAATAATTCCTACTCTATCACTCCCTAATTTTTCAATGGTCTTAGATATAATTTGTTTTGCTTTTTCTAATCGATTTGGAGCAATATCTTCAGCCAACATACTTTTAGATACGTCCAAAGCAAAAACAATATCTACTCCTTCTCTTTTAATTGTTTTTAATTTGATTCCCATTTTAGGGTTTACCAATGACAATATCAAAAAAGAAATTCCTATCAGTAAGAAAATCAATTTTAAAGTGGATTTAAAAAAAGAATAATTTGGAGCTATTTTTTCCAATAATTCCAAAGAAGCAAATTTTTTCTGAGTGCGTTTTTTCCACCACACTACAGCAATAAACACAACAACTACTAAAGGTAATGTTGCGAAAAGGTAAAAATATATAGGTTCTTCTAATTTGTACATTTTTATACTTTTTCTGTTTTTAAATAAAACTTTTAAATACTGTGTTTCTCAATATATATTCCAATAAGAACAACAACATCGCGATAATAACATACATCCTGTACTCTTCTTGGTAATTGTAATATTTAAACTCTTCTATTTCTGTTTTCTCTAATTTGTTAATTTCATCATAAATAGACTGTAGTTTTAAATTGTTTGTTGCTCTAAAATACTTTCCATTTGTTTCCGTTGCGATATATTTTAACAAATCTTCATCAATTTCTACTTTTTGACGTCGGTATTGCAATCTTCCTAAACGATCTTTTGCATATGCGAAAAGCGCCATACCATTGGTGCCAATACCGATTGTATACACTTTAATATTTAGTCCTTTTGCCAACTCTGTAGCAGTTCTAGGGTCGATAAAACCAGCTGTATTCACACCGTCCGTCAGCAGAATAATAACCTTGCTTTTTGCCTTACTATCCTTTAATCGATTGATTGCGGAACCCAATCCCATTCCTATTGCTGTACCGTCTTCTATTTGACCGTATTCTATTTCAGAAATAGTTCTCATAACAATTCCTTTATCGCTAGTAATTGGTGTCTGTGTGAAACTCTCTCCTGCATAAACAACAATTCCAATTCTATCATTCGGTCTTTTAGCCACAAAATCAACCGCTACTTCTTTTAAAGCCTCTAGTCGGTTTGGTTGTAAATCTTTGGCCAACATACTTCCAGAAACATCAATTGCCATTACAATATCAATTCCTTTATTTGATTTAATTTTTTTACTAACCTCAACGTTTCTAGGCCGTGCTAAAGCCACAAAAAGAAGTGCTACTGCTACCAGCTTCATCACATAAAGCAAAGGTTTTAATTGTGCTAATATCGATTTTTTCTTTTTAAACCCAGAAACCGTAGTTACCATTAAGGCCGGTGTACTTTTTTTATGACTGTAATAAAACCAAAAAATTAATATAGGAAGTATTAATAATCCCCATAAGAATAAAGGCGTTTCAAACTCAAAATTTGTCCAGTCCCTCATAATTATTCTTTTTCAAATTTAATTGATTGAATCACTGTTTCCATCGTTATTTGAACTTCACTCTCGTCTAAATTACTATTTGTAAACACTTGCCACACTTTATTTTCCTTTGTAAATCCCAATAAATTAAACCCTCGTTTGATTCCGTTAGAGGTATAACTTCCTTTTAAATAAACTCCATGAATTTCATCGCCAAATGAAGCTGGTTGTCTTTCAAACTCTAAGTCTTCTGCTTTTTGAGTTTTCTCTAGATTACTTAAAGTACTCTGAACGGTTTGTTCTACATCTGGTTTTATCTGTGCTGCATAAACTAATGTAGTTACAGAAATTTCAGAATTCTCAGAACTATTTACATAACTATAGATATTTAACTCAGAAATCACACTTCTTGCCTGTACAGGGACTTCATTTGATTTTAAAGTAATCGTTTCAGGAGCTATTAAAATCAATCCCGGTGTGCCAAAGGACTGTTCGCTCCAGCCATTAGATTCAGAGTTAGTGCTTGAATCCAATAAAGTATTGGCTTCTTTTTTAATTTGTGCAATCTCATAAATCTGATAAGCAAAGAAACTGACCAATAAAATTGCAGTAATAATAATGGCAATAAATACTTTAGTACGTCGACTCATGTTTTTGAAAGCAGACTCTTTTTTCGGTGTTTTTTCTTTCTCTATAGCCTCTTGAATTTGTTTTTGATCAGCACTATATTTTTCCAACAGAGGCTGCATTTTATCTATCAAAGAAGCAGCTACATTTCTGTCATTTTCGATTTCTCCCAAAGAAGGTCTTAATTTGGCAAATTTCACAAAATCTGCATGCTGTAAGAATGCTTGTAGTTGTAGAATAGAATCTTTTGAGATTCCAATATTTTTGGCGGAGTTCTGGTATTTAATTAATTCAATCAACTCATCTGTAGTGGCTTCTAGAGTATGTACATTTACTTCTTTTCCAAGGTAAACTCTAATAATTTCTGTCAACTCTATATAGTATTCTTTGATTTGGTTATTTTCCAATAAATCTTTTTCATCCAAATGCGTAAACTTTTGCTTTGCTTCAAGGTAAGCTGGTATTTTTTCTTTCTTAAGCTTTTTCTTTCCAGATTTTTTCTGAAATAAGAAATACAAACTAACTAATATTATCAAACAGCCTACAAATAAATAGAACCAATTGAGGTAAGGTTTAAAATCATCAAATACAAATGGTTCCCCAACAATTGGTTTAATTGTAAAAGCTTTTTGGGTTACAGTATCTACTTTTATAGTAGCAACATTAATCAACAAAGAATCTGTGTAATATGTTTTATTTTTTATAAAAACCTGTTGTTTCGGAATATAAAAGCTACCACTATCAAAGCCTGTTAGAATATATTTTTTTATCAATTGGTTTTTAAGTGTGTCTATTTTATCAGAAGAAATAACTTCCAATAACCCTAAATTCGTTAATCTAGGAAAAACAACATCTATTTTTTTATCAATGGATATTTGATATTGAAACTGCTCACCAATTCTTATTAGAGTGGTATCAGCAGCCACAATTATTTTAGGCTCTTGCTGTGCAAAGCAAAAAAACATGCTGAATAAAAATAAATATACTAAATGCTTTTTCATTGTAAATATCTCTACTTAATTCTATTTTCCTTTTTGTTTGAAATATCCCAAAAGTTTTTTTACATAACTTTCATCTACCTGTGTGCTAATTGTACCCGAACCACTTTTGCTAAATGTTGTTTCATAAAAATTAGTAAACTCTAAATAATTCGCTCTATACGCATTTCGAACACTTTTAGAACCTGTGTTTACAATAATCGTTTCTCCAGACTCCAAATCTAACATTGGAACCAAACCAAGATTTGGAATTTCTGCATCGTGTTTGTCGTATACACGCACTCCTGTAACATCGTGTTTTTTTCCAACTATTTTTAAAGTTTGCTCATAGGAATTGTCCATAAAATCAGACAATACAAATACAATAGCCTTTTTAGTCATTACATTTGATAAATACTTTAAAGCTTCATTTATATTTGTTTTTTTGCTTTTAGGTTTAAACTCTATCAACTCACGAATAATTCTCAGGACATGGCTTTTTCCTTTTTTAGGTGGAATAAATAATTCTACTCCATCTGAAAACAAAATCAATCCTACTTTATCATTGTTCTGAATTGCAGAAAACGCTAAAGTTGCAGCAATTTCAGTAATCGTATCTTTTTTAAATTGAGAAGTGGTTCCAAATAACTGAGAGCCTGAGATATCAACCATCAACATCATTGTTAACTCACGTTCTTCTTCAAAAACCTTTATATAAGGCTGACTATAACGAGCGGTAACATTCCAATCTATATTTCGAATGTCATCTCCAAATTGATACTCACGTACTTCGCTAAAAGTCATACCACGACCTTTGAAGGAACTGTGGTATTCTCCTGAAAATATATGATCTGAAAGTCGACGTGTTTTTATTTCAATTTTGCGGACTTTTTTAAGTATCTCCTTTGTTTCCAAAATTTAATGATGTTTAACTGTTGAATCGTGTAACCGTTCCTTAGTTATGTGTTCTTATTAGTGTGTATCTATTCCTTATTATATGTATTCATTAATGGCAAACTTCTAATTTCTCAAATGAAAAACATATATACAACTACATCTTTAAACCCTTCAATAAAAAACAAATATAAAGATTCAACAGTTATACAGCTTACGGTACTTCAATTTCATTTACAATTTTATTAATAATATCCATAGAAGTTACATTTTCTGCTTCAGCCTCATAGGTAATTCCAACTCTATGACGTAAAATATCATATACAACTGCCCTTACATCTTCAGGAATTACATAACCTCTTCTTTTGATAAACGCATAACATTTTGCTGCTTGTGCTAAACTAATACTTCCACGTGGGGAAGCTCCGAAACTAATCAAAGGTTTTAACTCTCCTAAATTGTATTTCTCTGGATATCGAGTGGCAAATATAATATCTAATATGTATTTTTCAATCTTTTCATCCATATATACTTCTTTTATAGAAGCTCTTGCTTTTATAATTTGCTCTATAGAAACTACTGGATTTACTTTCGCAAAACTTCCATTTAAGTTTTGACGCATAATCAATTGTTCATCTTCCAATTTGGGATAATCAATTACAACTTTTAACATAAAACGATCTACTTGCGCTTCAGGTAAAGTGTAAGTTCCTTCTTGTTCGATTGGATTTTGAGTAGCCATCACTAAAAAGGGCTCTTGTAATAGAAACGTTTTATCACCAATAGTAACCTGACGTTCTTGCATGGCCTCCAACAAAGCCGACTGCACTTTTGCGGGTGCTCTGTTAATCTCATCTGCCAAGACAAAATTTGCAAAAATAGGTCCCTTTTTAATTTCGAACTTATTTTCCTTCATATTGTAAATCATAGTACCTACAACATCAGCAGGCAGTAAATCTGGTGTAAATTGAATTCTACTAAAATTTGCATCTACAGCTTTCGCCAAAGTATTAATCGCTAAAGTTTTTGCCAGCCCAGGAACTCCTTCTAACAAAATATGTCCATTCCCCAATAAACCAATTAATAACCGGTCGATCATCTGTTTTTGACCTACTATTACTTTGCTCATTTCAGATTTCAACAAATCGATAAAAGCACTTTCTCTTTCAATTTTTTCATTGATTGCTCTAATGTCTACATTTGTATTTTGAATTTCCATTTGTATCAACTGTGTTTTATATTAACTGAGTTTGGCAAAACTAATATTTTATCCTAATCATACTGTTAAAATTTGGTTAAAGAACCGTGTAAAACCTAGCTTTATTTCGTTTTAAAAACTCTAAAATCATTCATTTTTAAGCAGTTGTGTTAAAAAAATGTTGTCTTTTTTTTTGTAGTTTCAATAATATTAACAATCTTTGTGAAACCAATAAAAATTAACTAAACCAAACCAATCTGAAAAAGGAGGCTTAGACAGCCTCCTTTTTTATGTCTATAAACTTCGGCTTCTCAGGGTTTACACTGTTTTAATACAGGTTAATCCCTGCTTCATGACTGCCTGTGTTGCGATAGAGTTACAATTAATTCAATCTAAAATCCGCAAGTATTATTTCACTTCCATTTTGTAAGGCTATTTTAGCTATAAAATCATTTTAATTTGTTTTAATTTTCAGAAGAGGTATTCAATTTTTAACAGCTCTAATTCGAGAGGATAACTCTGCGCAACGTTGTGCTCGTATATAAAAAAGGTTGCTGTTTTTCAACTACATCAATAATTTCTTTACTAAAATAGCCGCAATCCATTCTATTTCTCTTTATAAGAATACCTTTACTTTGTTGTGCGTTTTTTAAGGTATAGGATTGCTTGTGTTTTACAAGGCTATTTATGTTTTTGATATGAATAATGTGTTTTCCTATGGAAGAAACCCCTGGAAAATAACGTCGTTTCATTTTATAACTCTTTTTTGAATCGTATTTTTACAAGGAATAAATTGATGATTAAAATCATAACTTTTACCAGACTCTAAATTGTATGTTTTTAGTAACATTTCCGTGCTTTATGAGTACTGAACTGATGCTCAATTCCTGAGTCACTAATGTGGACTTTTTTTTCTTTAGATAAACTTTTTAAAACACGACCAATAATGTCGGCTGAACATACTTTTAAATCTGAAATTAAATGTTCTTGAATATCTTCGGCACAATCTCCTGTTGCTAAAAAAATAAACTAAGATTTTTTAAGATATCTGCATAGCTGAATTTAGACTGTAAAGCCCTATCTCCTAGGTGGCTTTCAATCAAAGGGGCTAATTCTAGGTTATTGAAAGTTTCGAAGATAAAATTTAATCCGCCGTATGAGCCAATGTTTTCTGTAGATATTGTGTTTTTTAACTGTCAGGGTTTTCACCCAAATAGGCAAAAATAATTGGGACGAAAGAGTCTTGTAGCTACTATTTTTACAAGACTTTACGTTTCTTTTAAAAAAAATCCTGCGTGGTTAAGGATACAAGGGTTTTTTGATTTGTTCAAACGATGAATAATGCGGGTTAAAATTAGTTTTGTATATTTTTAAAAACGTTTGGCTTTTTTGTGAAACACTTTTTTTATATTTGTTCTTTTGGATTTTAAAGGATAATCAATTCAAATAATGTAATATAAAAAAGGATGAACAGAAAGAAAATTGAAATAATGGATACCACTCTTCGAGATGGTGAACAAACCTCTGGAGTGTCATTTTCTGTTTCTGAAAAGTTAACTATTGCCAAACTTTTATTAGAAGAGCTCAAAGTAGATCGTATTGAAATTGCCTCTGCTCTTGTTTCTAAAGGAGAACTAGAAGCTGTACAAAAAATTACAGAGTGGGCCTCAGAGAACAACTATCTAGAAAGGATTGAAGTTTTAACTTTTGTAGATGGTGGTAAGTCTATAGAATGGATGCTAAAGTCAGGTGCTAAAGTTCAAAATTTACTGACGAAAGGTTCAATGAACCATTTGACCCATCAGTTAAAAAAAACGCCAGAAAAGCATTTTTCTGATATATCGGATGCTATTTTTTTAGCAGAAAAAAATGGGTTCCAGACAAATGTCTATTTAGAAGATTGGAGTAACGGAATGCGAGATTCTAAATCTTATGTGTTTGCTTTTTTAGATTTTTTAGTTTCTCTAAATATAAAAAGAATTTTATTGCCTGATACTTTAGGTGTTTTAACTCCGAAAGAATCCTATTCGTTTGTTAAAGAACTTAAAGATAAATATCCTAAGGTACATTTTGATTTTCATGCACACAATGATTACGATTTAAGTGTAGCCAATGTAATGGAAGCTATTTATGCTGGAGCAAATGGTTTGCATTTGACGGTTAACGGAATGGGTGAAAGAGCAGGGAATGCCCCTTTGGCTTCTGTTATTGCTGTAATCAATGACTTTATGCCTGAAATTGAAGTCTCGGTTAAAGAGTCTTCTTTGAATAAGGTAAGTAAGTTGGTTGAGAATTTTTCCGGATTTAGAATCCCAGTAAACAAACCTGTAGTGGGTGCTAATGTATTTACTCAAACAGCTGGAATTCATGCTGACGGAGACAATAAAAAGAATTTATATTTCAATGATTTACTGCCTGAACGTTTTGGTAGAAAACGTAAATACGCACTTGGAAAAACGTCTGGAAAAGCAAATATTCAAAAGAATTTACAAGATCTAGGTTTGCAATTGAATGAGGAGGATTTAAAAAAAGTTACACAACGGATCATTGAATTGGGAGACAAAAAAGAATTGGTAACACAAGAAGATCTGCCTTATATTATTTCAGATGTTTTGGATAGTAGTTCTTATGTGGAAAATGTTGTCGTTGAAAGTTATGTGTTGACTCATGCAAAAGGTTTAAAGCCTTCCACTACGGTTTCATTAAGAATTAATGGAGAGTTATTTGAAGCGACATCAAGTGGAGATGGTCAATTCGACGCCTTTATGAATGCTTTAAGAAAAGTGTATGCTGATCAGTCCAAGACGATTCCGATATTGACAGATTATGCTGTAAGAATCCCTCCAGGGTCAAATTCGGATGCTTTGTGTGAAACTATCATTACTTGGAAAAACAACAAGAAAGAATTTATTACGCGTGGATTGGATGTTGACCAAACTGTGTCGGCAATTAAGTCAACTCAAAAGATGTTGAACATTCTTGAAATGCCTTAGAATATAAAAGAGAACACTAAGAATAGTGCTTGTCACTATTGAAACAATTAAATAATAATAAGATGATATTAAATATTGCCCTTTTGGCTGGAGACGGAATCGGACCAGAAGTAATTGATCAAGCTGTTAAAGTTTCTGATGCAATTGCTGTAAAATACGGACATAAAATTACTTGGAAACCTGCTTTAACAGGAGCTGCAGCAATTGATGCTGTTGGAGAACCTTATCCAGACGAAACACATGATATTTGTGTTGCTTCGGACGCAGTGTTGTTTGGAGCAATTGGTCATCCTCGTTTCGATAATGATCCTTCTGCAAAAGTTCGTCCAGAACAAGGATTGTTAAAAATGCGCAAAAAATTAGGTTTGTTTGCGAATGTACGTCCTACATTTACTTTTCCATCTTTATTGGATAAATCTCCATTAAAAAGAGAGCGTATTGAAGGAACTGATTTGGTTTTTTTACGTGAATTAACAGGAGGTATTTATTTTGGAGAAAAAGGCAGAAGAGATGGTGGAGAAACTGCTTTTGACAACTGTGTGTATACAAGAAAAGAAGTTCAACGTTTGGCCAAGAAAGGTTTTGAATTAGCGATGACACGTTCTAAAAAATTATGTTGTGTTGATAAAGCAAACGTTTTAGAAACATCTCGTTTATGGAGAGAGACTGTTCAAGCAATGGAAAAGGATTACCCTGAAGTAGAGGTAGCATACGAATTTGTTGATGCAGTTGCTATGCGTTTGGTTCAATGGCCAAATTCTTACGACGTATTGATTACAGAAAATTTATTTGGTGATATATTAACAGATGAAGCTTCAGTTATTTCTGGATCTATGGGATTAATGCCTTCTGCTTCTATGGGATCTGAGATTGCATTGTTTGAGCCTATTCATGGTTCTTACCCTCAAGCTACAGGATTAAATATTGCAAATCCAATGGCGACAATTCTGTCAGCTGCTATGATGTTTGAACACTTTGGTTTACAAAAAGAAGGAGAAGCTATTAGAGCAGCTGTAAACAAAGCATTATCTGAAGGGATTGTTACTGAAGATTTGGCTGATGGTGAAAAAGCTTATGGAACTATTGAAGTAGGAGACTGGTTAGTTAAAAATATTTAGACTCTTTTATAAGTATTATAATTCTTTGAATAACCGATTTAATATTGTGTTTTATAAAGAAATAAACCCCGTAATCATTGAGCTATTGCACTAAACGGGGTTTTCATTAACGGTTATATGAGCAAAACACAAAGAATCTCTGGTTTATATTCTTTTTTTAGTATTACCGATAATTCTGATTCCTATTATTCACGTTTTTCAGAAAGTACTTAGGTAAAATATAAGGTCGTTACAATATTTATAGAACTAAAAAATTTAGTTTAGGAACAATTATTTGTTGCGTATAAATATTGAATTCAGGTATTATCTCAAAATGATTGATTAAATTAGTTTCTAATTTCAATATAAAATAGAACCGTAACTAAGACTATAAGACCGTTGCATAATGCTCTTTTCAGTTTTAGATTTCAATTTTTACTTTTTAAATCTAAAATTTATGTTTTTTTCCTTATTTTCATTGTTTATGTTAGTTATGGATCTATTTTTTGGTTCATTTTCCTTTAGTTTTTAGA
>NZ_JBAHZZ010000035.1:0-25843 GCF_037132785.1 Flavicella sp.
AAACTAAAGGAAAATGAACCAAAAAATAGATCCATAACTAACATAAACAATGAAAATAAGAAAAAAAAATATAAATTTTTAGATTTAAAAAGTCAAAATTGAAATCTAAAACTGAAAAGAGCATTATGCAACGGTCTTTAGATATTCAAATACACCTATGTTATCCGTTGATGCTGTCCAGCTAATCTCAGCACTACTATCAGTGATATTTGTTACATCAATATTGCTAGGTGTTGTTGGAGCCTCCACGTCAGTATTACCACTTATTAAATTCCAATTGTCTTCAGTCGCTATGCCTCCCCAAATTAAGGTGGCCAAATAAGGGTTGTCAATAAAGGGATTTCTGTTTTTTTGATAGTCTAATATCACATTGTTTCTGTTTATTTCAAATATAGAAACAGGATCTTCTTGATTCCACTCTAGGAAAAGACTAATCATATTTGTATCGATATCTAATATACTGCCAGACCCAACATTTATAGGTAAACAATTTGTTTGAGATGTTTTTTCTCCAGTGCCGTGATACCTCATACATATACATTACAATACGGGCAACGTCTCCTTTCCATTCATCGCCTGGATACCAACCACCGTTAGATTGTGGTCCAGAGTTTCCTGAGCCATCGGTAAATTTTCGATTACTTCTACTTGAATTATAACCTGCATCTGCTGGGCGTAAGTTGTGTAAATCTGTTCCAGGTCCAATACTTCCTGTTTCAAGGCTAGGGTTCAATGACTTTGCAAAAACATGCTCTCTATTCCAGTTAAGAGGATCTCCTGGAGAGCCTTGATTATTATTTCTAGTTCTGTCGTTATTATTATCAGAATCGCTATCGTCATAACCATAAATTAAGAGTATATTACTTGAGATATCTGGGTCTTTATCAGATATTTTTAAAACATCCCAGGTGTCTGTTGAGCTGCTTGTATAGGGAATCCCCTGGTGGTTATTAATTGTAATTGTTGCCAAATCATTAAATAAAACGGTACTTGTGTTTGTAAAGTCAATACCATTATAGTAGCTAGGTATTTGAGCAAAAATATTGACGTTAACAAATAGCAGAAAAATTATTTTTAGAGTTTTCATTTTGTAGGTATGTATACCTACAAAATTCAATGTTTCATGTGTTTTTACGATGCCCAAATAGTTGTTGAATGTTTTAGGGTTAATGTTAAATGAAAATTCTAAAATTTTTAGAAGAGTTTGCTTTTTTCGTAGCTTTGATATAATTGACTGAATTTGCAATGCATTAATTCTAAATTTTTCCAATACAATGGCAGAAAGGTTAAATGGAAAAATTCAAGAAAATAAAATAATTGCCAAAGGATACAGAACTTTTAAGAATTTTAGAAGTGCAATTCTTTTTTTTCTTGGAGGACTTTTTAATCTATATCCATAAAATTGAGGGTAGAACCAATAGAATATATATAATTAAAAAACGATGAATTAACATAGGTTAATTCATCGTTTTTTGATTATTATATTATTTTTAATAGGAAGTAGCTTTTTTTACCTCTTTGTAGTAAAACATATTTATTAGCTATTAAATCTGAATTGCTAATAGAAAAACCTTCTTTAACTTTCTCTTTATTTACAGAAATTGAATTTTCTTTTAAAGCTCTTCTTACTTCACCATTAGATTTTAAGAAATCCGTATCTGCAAAAGCAGCAACGATATCAAAACCTGTTTTGATTTTACTTTTATCTACTTCTGCTTGTGGGACACCAGAAAACACATCTAAAAATGTTTGTTCGTCTAAAGATTTTAAATCATCAGCAGTAGATTTCCCAAATAATATAGAAGATGCTTTTACGGCATTGTTATAATCCGATTCAGAATGTACTAATATAGTTACCTCTTTGGCAATTGTTTTCTGCAGTAATCTCAGATGAGGAGCTTCTGCATGTTCAGCGATTAGTGTTTCAATTTCTTCTTTACTTAAGAAGGTGAATTTTTTGATAAAAGCTATTGAATCTTCATCTGAAGAATTCAACCAATATTGGTAAAACTTATAAACTGATGTTCTCGATTTGTCTAGCCAGATATTTCCTCCTTCAGATTTCCCAAATTTAGTTCCGTCTGCTTTTGTAATCAAAGGACAGGTTATAGCATAAGCTTTTCCTTTTGCTTTTCTGCGAACTAATTCTGTTCCAGTAGTAATATTTCCCCACTGATCTGAACCTCCCATTTGTAATTTACAATTGTTGTTTTCATACAAATGAAGAAAATCATACCCTTGAAATAATTGATAGGTGAATTCTGTAAAAGACATACCGTCACCTTCTCCGCTTACTCGTTTTTTTACAGATTCTTTTGCCATCATATAGTTTACCGTAAGGTGTTTCCCAATATCACGTACAAAATCGATCAATGAAAATTCCTTCATCCAATCGTAGTTATTTACCAATTCAGCACCATTTGAAGTTTCGCTGTTGAAATCAAGAAAACGTTCTAATTGACTTTTTATACCTGCTATGTTTTTATTTAAGGCATCCTCATTTAATAAATTACGTTCTGCTGATTTTCCTGATGGATCGCCAATCATTCCTGTTGCTCCTCCAACCAAAGCAATTGGTTTATGCCCTGCTTTTTGAAAATGCATTAGAATAATAATTGGAATCAAACTACCAATGTGTAAAGAGTCCGCTGTCGGGTCAAATCCGATATAACCAGAGGTAACTTCTTTATTTAAAAGTTCTTCAGTTCCAGGCATGATATCATGTAACATACCTCTCCATCTAAGTTCTTCAACAAAATTTGTAGTCATGTGTTTTTTTTGCAAATATAGTAATTCGAAAGCAAGAGACAAAGCTACAACAGTTGAGATTTAGCAAGGTAAATTCATAATTTTAGGTTATTTTCGTCGCATGATTTTAGTTACAGGAGGTACAGGAATGTTAGGCGCTCATTTGTTGTTCCAATTGATCAATTCAGGAGAATCCGTTCGAGCAATTTATAGATCAAAAAAGTCTAGGAAAAAGACTCGAAAAATATTTGAGTATTATGCTGAGGATGCTGATTTGGCTTTTTCGAAAATTGAATGGGTCAAAGCTGATGTTACAGATGTTCCTGCTTTGGAAACTGCTTTTTCTGATGTTGAAAAAGTGTATCACATCGCTGCATTGGTCTCTTTTGATGAGAAAAACGCTATGAAAATGAGATTGGTAAATATAGAGGGTACTGCTAATATTGTAAATTTGTGTATTGCCTTTGGTGTTAAAAAATTATGTCACGTTAGCTCTATCGCGTCTGTTGCTAAGTCGGTTGGAAAACCTTTGATTGATGAAAAGGATGAGTTTAATTTATTGACCAATAATTATAGTTACGCAATTACCAAGTATGGTGCTGAAATGGAAGTGTGGCGAGGAACACAGGAAGGCTTGGATGTTGTAGTTGTAAATCCAGGTGTGATTTTAGGACCTGGTTTTTGGAGTGAAAATTCAGGTATGTTGTTTACCATGATTTACAAAGGAACTCCTTTTTATACAGAGGGATTAACTGGGTTTGTTGGGGTAGATGATGTTGTTACTGTTATGCTAAAGACTATGGATTCTGTGGTTAAAAATGAACGTTTTATTTTGGTTTCAGAAAATATTAGTTTTAAGGAAGTGTTGTTTGATATTGCAGGTTTATTACAAAAGAAAAGGCCGAGAATTAAAGTAACAGCTTTTATGGCTGCAATAGGTTGGAGACTTTCATGGTTAAAATCTACGTTTGCTGGGGGTGTTAATAATTTTTCAAAACATACAGCAAAATCTGCAAATAATAAATCGTATTATAATTCAAGAAAGGTTCAAAAAACTTTCGATTTTGAATTTGAAAAAATGACAAGTGTGATAGCTAAAATAGCGAAACAATTTTTACGAGATATTAATTAATTTTTTTATTTAGAGACCCATTGTCATTACTAAAAGTCTCTGCTAGTGAAAGTGAGTCAATTAGCATTAAAAGTTCTTCTGGACTAAGAGAATCGACGATTTTTAATTTCATAATACTATCATGAATTCTGGCTTTTGTTTTGTTTGCTTCTTTTATTGAGTCTTTCAATATTTTTGCAGTTGAGATACTATCCTTACTAATAGAATCACTGACTTTTTTTGTCTTTTTGTAATCTTTATTAAGATTTTCTAATTTGACTTCTACTTCTTTATAAATTTTTTCGTACTCATCAATTTTTGTAGTATAATAATAATTACTCTTTCTAAATCGAGTACTGTCGATCCCGTATTTTTCGTAGACCAAAAAGGTATAGTCAATATTTCGTTCGTCAAATTTGTTTCTATAAACCTTAGATGCGCTTGCTAAATATATGTCAGATAGTAAAAGCACCATAGAGTCTTTTGGAATTAGATCACTTGGTTTTTTGAAAATAGTATTACTTGTACAGGAAACCATACAGGTAATTAAAAGTATGAGTAAACTATTTTTCATAGTTATCTATTGAATTGTATTCTTTGTCCTTTTATTTTGTCGTTGAATTTGCCTTCGTCAAAAATTAAGTTACCATTTACAAAAGTTTTTACAATTGTAGATTTAAATTCGGTTCCTTCAAAAGGAGTCCAACCACATTTATATAAAGTGTTTTCTTTGGTTGCTGTCCAGGATTTATTTAAGTCTACTAAAACTAAATCGGCGTAATATCCTTCTTTTATATAACCTCTCTTTTTTATTTCAAACAAAATTGCAGGGTTGTGACACATTTTATCTACCACTTTTTCTAATTTAATTTTACCTTCTTTGACAAAATTAATCATGGCAGGTAAAGCGTGCTGAACAAGAGGACCACCGCTTGGTGCATTTGTATAAACGTTTTGTTTTTCTTCGAATGTATGCGGAGCATGGTCAGTTGCAATTACATCAATTCTATCGTCTAACAAAGCCTTCCATAATCCTTGCCTATCAGTTGCTGATTTTACTGCAGGATTCCATTTGATAAGAGTTCCTTTAGAATCGTAATCTTTATCTTCAAAAGATAAGTGATGTATACAAACTTCGGCAGTGATTTTTTTGTTTTTTAAGGGAATGTCATTTCTGAAAAGTTCCGTTTCCTTGGCTGTTGATAAATGAAAAATATGCAATCTAGCACCTGTTTCCTTCGCTAGCTTAATTGCTTTTGAAGAAGATAAATAACAGGCTTCTTCGCTTCTGATTCTTGAATGGTATTTCATGGGGATATCATCGCCATATTTATCGTGGTATTCTTTAAAGTTTCGTTTTATGGTTTCTTCATCTTCACAATGCACTGAAATGACCATGTCTGTAGAAGAAAATATTTTTCTTAAGACATCTTCATCATCAACCAACATGTTGCCAGTAGAAGACCCTAAAAATAATTTGATACCAGCTACTTGTTGAGGGTCTGTTTTTAATAATTCCTCTAGGTTATCGTTAGTACCGCCAAACATAAATGAATAATTTACATAAGATGTTTTTCGAGCAGTCTCGAATTTCTTTTCTAGCTCCTCTTGATTTGTCGCTTGAGGTATTGTGTTTGGCATCTCAATAAAAGTTGTAATGCCTCCAGCTGCTGCTGCTCTACTTTCTGTAGCAATATTAGCCTTATGAGTTAAACCAGGTTCTCTAAAGTGCACTTGATCATCAATAGCACCAGGTAATAAATATTTACCGTTGGCATCAATAATTGTAGCGTTGTTTGGGGCAGAAAGATTCTTGCCTATTTTGGTTATGAATTCACCATCAATTAACACATCACCATTGGTCGTTTTACCTTCGTTTACAATGTTGGTGTTTTTAATAAGAGTTAAGCTCATGATATATGTTTAGGAAAGTCCTTTTAATTTTAATTGAATAACACCAAAAACTGCTTCTGTAATAATAGAGCCATTCATCTTTGATGTTCCTTTTGTTCTGTCTGTAAATACAACTGAAATCTCTTTAATAGGGAACTTGTGTTTCCATGTTTTAAATTTCATTTCTATTTGAAAAGCGTAGCCTACAAATTGAATTTCATCTAAATTTATAGTTTCTAAAACACTTCTGTGGTAGCAGACAAAACCAGCAGTGGTGTCATATAATGGTATTCTTGTAATAAATTGGACGTATTTTGAGGCAAAGTATGAAAGTAACAATCTTTTGATATTCCAATTGATTACATTTATATTATTGTTCACATATCTAGAACCTATAGAAAGTTTAGCTCCTTCATTTTTACAAGCGTTGTATAATTTTATAAGATCTTTTGGATTATGCGAAAAGTCGGCATCCATTTCTATGATGTAATCATAGTCCTTTTTTAAAGCCCACTTAAATCCGTGAATATAAGCGCTACCTAAGCCTTTTTTTCCATTTCTTTTTTCCAGAAAAAGACGATTAGGATATTCTTGTATTAACTCTTCAACAGTTTCAGGTGTTCTATCTTTAGAATTGTCATCGACTACTAAAATGTGAAACTTCTTTTGATCACTAAAAACGGCTAAAATAATTTCTTTGATATTTTCAATTTCGTTTAGTGTTGGAATTATTACAAGAGTGTCAGACATAAGTGTAAAATAGACTACAAATGTATGATTTTTTATTACTAATTTTACATTAAATTTTTTTGATAATTTATAATTATATTTTAGAAGTTGTTTGTTATGAATTTAGGTCTAGAAAGAACTTTTGATAATAATGACAAATTAACGCTAGTTTATTGTGTCGTTTTTTTAATAATAACCTTTTTGAGATTGAAATACTTTAGAGTGATTTTGGTTTTGTTGAGAAGTCTATACTCCAATAAATATTTTCTAGAGTATTCTAATGAATTTCAAGATATGTTTAATGCCATTAAAATTTCACTATTTATAGTTCAGAATTTAATTTTTAGCATTTTTTTTTATTTAGTAGCTGGATTTTTGGGGTTTGATATGAACGGAGATTCTGATCTGTTTTTTTTGAAAACATTTGGTAGTATTACTTTGTTTTTATCGGGGCATTATTTATTATTATTAATGCTTGCCAAAATTTTTGATTTTTCTGAGCATTTTAGACAAATTCATGTTTTGAAAGTTAACTATCTTAAATTAGTCACTTTAGTATTGTTGCCTGTTTTGTTGTTTTTCACCTACGTAGATATTGAAAACACAAAATTTTCCAGTACTTTTTTAATTTGTTTTTTTGCGATTTTATTAATGTTAAGAGCTGTACTGCTATTGGTTAAGAATAATAAATTCATAATTGAAAGTTTGTTTTATTTTATTGTGTATCTTTGCACACTTGAAATAGCACCAGTATTATTAATATATAAAGTAGTGGTGAATAAATAGGATATTGTATGAAAGTGAAAACTATTCTTGTGTCTCAGCCAGAACCTAAAGGAAATTCCCCTTATTTTTATTTATCAGAAAAGCAAAAGGTTAAAATAGATTTTAGATCTTTTATTCATGTTGAAGGTATTTCTGTAAAAGAAGTCCGAGCTGAAAAAATTGATTTAAAAAATTATACGGCTGTAATTTTAACAAGCAGAAATGCAGTAGATCATTTCTTTAGAATTGCTGAAGAACTTAGGTTCTCTGTTCCTACAGATATGAAATACTTTTGTCAGTCTGAAGCTGTAGCTTATTATTTACAAAAGTATGTTGTTTATAGAAAACGTAAAATTTATGTAGGTCAAAGATCTTTTACAGATTTAGGAAAGCTGATTAAAAAGCATAAAGCAGAAAGGTTTTTATTGCCTTCTTCTGATAAGTTAAAGGATATGATTCCTGTTACTTTGGATGAATTAGGTGTGACTTGGACTCGTTTGGATTTGTATAAAACAGTGATGAGTGATCTTTCTAGCTTAGAAAATGTCATGTATGACGTGTTAGTATTCTTTAGTCCGTCTGGAATTGATTCTTTGTTTAAGAATTTCCCCGACTTTAAGCAAAAGGATACTCGTATAGCCGTTTTCGGTAATACTACTGTAAAAGCAGCTACTGATGCAGGATTGAAAATTAATATCTTGGCACCTACGCCAGAGAGCCCATCGATGACAATGGCTTTGGAGAAATATATTAAAGAAGCAAATAAGTAAAAATTGAAGGAATAAATAAAAACCCCCGTTTGTATTGTAACAAACGGGGTTTTATGTTTAAAAAAGTAGTGCGTAAATTTCTTCAATTTTGGAAACGCTTATGATTTCTATAGCTCTACCTTCTTTTTTGAATTTATTGAATTTGGAAATAAATATTTTGTCGAAACCCAGTTTTTCTGCTTCAGAAATTCGTTGGTCTATTTTGTTTACAGGTCTTATTTCTCCAGCTAATCCTATTTCTGCTGCAAATGTGTAATTTTGTGGTATGGACTCGTCTTCATTTGAGGATAAAATAGCAGAGACAACAGCCAAGTCAATTGCAGGATCGGCTACATGGATTCCGCCAGTGATATTTAAGAATACATCTTTAGCAGCAAGTCTAAATCCGGCTCTTTTTTCTAAAACAGCCAGTATCATATTGAGTCTCTTTAAATTGTATCCAGTTACGGAGCGTTGAGGTGTTCCGTACACAGCAGAGCTTACTAAAGCTTGGACCTCTATCATTAAAGGTCGCATTCCCTCAAGGGTTGCGGCAATTGCAGTTCCGCTTAAATCCGAGTCTTTTTTGTTGATTAATATTTCAGAAGGATTGGTGACTTCCCTTAATCCGCTTCCTAACATTTCATAAATACCGAGCTCTGCAGTAGATCCGAATCTGTTTTTTTGTGAACGTAATATTCTATACGTATGATTTCTATCTCCTTCAAATTGTAAAACAACATCCACCATATGTTCTAGAATTTTTGGACCAGCAATTGTTCCTTCTTTATTGATATGACCAATAACTAAAACAGGTGTGCCTGTTTCTTTTGCGAATTTAATGAGTTCTGCAGTTGTTTCTTTGATTTGAGAAACGGTTCCTGGAGATGCATCTATTTGATCAGTGTATAAAGTTTGAATAGAATCTATAACCAAGATATCCGGTTTTATTTTTTCAATGTTCTTGAAAATGTTTTGAGTTTTGGTTTCGGTAAGGATAAGGCAATTAGAGTTTTTGTATTGAAGCCTTTCTGCTCTCATTTTTATTTGTGATTGGCTTTCTTCTCCTGAAACGTATAAAACTTGCTGATCCATTTCTAAGGCGATCTGAAGAAGTAGTGTTGATTTCCCTATTCCAGGTTCGCCACCCAAAAGAATTACAGACCCAGGAACAATCCCTCCTCCTAAAACGTTATCTAATTCTTTATTTTGAGTGTGAATCCTTTGTTCTTTGTTTACCTCAATTTCCGAAATTGCTAATGGTATATTTATGGTTTTTGAAATGTTCGTTTGTTTCCAGTTTCGTTTTTCTTCTTTTTGAATAATTTCCTCTACAAGAGTATTCCATTCGTGACAAGCGGTGCATTGCCCTGACCATTTTGAAAATTGTGTTCCGCAGTTTTGACAGAAAAAAGTAGTTTTATGTTTTGCCATGTCTTTGTGTTCAATTACAAAGAAAAGAAATTACTGGAGAAGATTAAGAATTAATATTTTTTGATTTATTAAAAAGAGGTAAAAATAAAAAAGAAAGACCGCCAAAGACTAAAATCATAAGAGTTTGTGAGGTCCATATAATCCAGCCAAAGCTAAGTCCTGCAACTTCCGAAACTCCGTAAAGAAGTAGTGCACTCTGAATTGCAATAGGATAAGCTCCAATCCCTCCGCTTGTTGCGGCATAACTAAATGTGGCTATTACAAAGCTAATTAAAACCGCATTGATTGAGATGTCTGATGTTTCTGGAATTGCAAATTTTGCAACATATAACATTAGAATATACATAACCCAGATAAAGATTGTATGAAAAAGAAAAGCCCATTTTTTCTTCATCGTCAGTATACTTTTTACTCCTATAATTAAATCAGATATAAAAGTTCTAAGTTTGATGATTAAGGGTTTTTCAGTTTTTTTCATCCATTTAAAGAGTAAAAACACACCAAATAGTAATACGGCAATTGCAGTGATTGTATAAAGAGGATTTTGAGGTAATTTTTTTATGAGTTCATTTTTTATCAATTCATACTGTGCAAAGAAAGCAAGTAGGATGAGTAATACATACATAATTAAATCTGCTACTCTTTCAGCAACAATGGTTCCGAATCCTTTTTCAAAAGGCACATCTTCATATTCGGTTAAGATAGCTGCTCTTGAAAGTTCTCCTGCTCTTGGGATTCCTAGGTTTACTAGGTACGCAATGAAAACTGCCATTGCAGTGTTTAGAAACTTGGGTTTGTAGCCAAGAGGCTCAAGAGTGAATTTCCATCGATATGCTCTAGAAAGGTGGCTTAATATTCCGAATAATAAAGAAAGAAATACCCACCAATAATTGGCTGTTTTAAATGAAATCTTTACACTTTCAACATCTTCAGGAGTTAATTTAGATAGTGAGATCCAAATTAAAAACACCCCTAGTGTCAAGGGGATTGTTTTTTTTAATATGTCTTTTATTGCTAAAGTCAAATTACTTTAAGGAATTGTTTTTTTCGTTTGGGAAAACCAAGCACGGTTTGAATTTTTTAGCCTCTTCGAAATCTAGAGTCGCATAGGATATGATGATTACAATATCTCCTTTGGCAACTTTTCTTGCTGCGGGACCGTTTAAGGTAATCTCACCACTATTTCTAGCTCCTGGAATTACATAGGTTTCTAGTCGTTCTCCGTTATTGATGTTGACAATTTGAACCTTTTCTCCTTCAATTAGATTAGAGGCGTCCATTAAAGCTTGATCGATAGTGATACTTCCAATGTATTGTAAATCGGCACCAGTAACGGTAACTCTGTGTATCTTAGATTTTATTACTTCTATTTGCATCGTGCAAAATTAGTGAATTTGTAGAGAAGTAGAAACACGGCTTGTCGAATTTGTTAGAAATTGAATAAGTTACCTATTGTAGTGAAATATTGTCAATTAGCCTTATTTTACCTGCATAAACGGCAATAAATGCACGGTAGTTTTTTGAATTGTCTTTTTTTGTGATGGATTGAAGTGTTTTTTCGTCTGCAATTTCAAAATACTCGAGATCCAAGATGTCGTTTTTTTCAAATATTTGTTTTATCCCGTTGTTTATTTCTGTGATTGATTTTGTTTGAAAATTAATTACTGAATTTTTAAGTGCTTTGTAGATTAAGGGAGCCTCTTTTTTTTGATTTTCTGTTAACCTAGTGTTTCTAGAACTCATAGCAAGCCCGTCTTTTTCTCGGAAAATTGGGCAGCCGATAATTTCAATGTCAAAGTTTTCCTTATGAGTCATTTTTCTAATGATCTGAAGTTGTTGAAAATCTTTTTCGCCAAAATAAGCTTTGGTAGGGGAGATTATTTCAAAAAATTTTTTGACGATGGTACCAACTCCGTCAAAATGATTTTGTCGATGTTTGCCTTCCATTTCGTATTCTAGGCCATCAAAAGAAAAAGATTCTGAATCCACCTTGTTTTGATAAATTTCTGATGACTGAGGTGTAAAGACTAAGTCACAACCTGTTTTTTTTAATAAAAACAAATCTTCTTCCAACGTAGTAGGGTAATTGTCTAGATCTTCTTTTTTATCAAATTGAGTTGGGTTGACAAAAATGGTTACTATAGAAAAATCGTTTTCTTGCGTTGATTTTTTAATTAATGACAAGTGCCCTTTATGTAGTGCACCCATAGTTGGCGTTAGTCCAATGGTTTTTTTGAGTGATTTTAAGGATGATATAATTGAAGTTACTTCCTCAATCTTTGTAATGATCTTCATGATGTTTGGCTCTAAATTGTGTGCAAACTTAGTATTTTAACATGAATTTATCATAAAAATTCGTACTTTTGCAAGAATCTACAAATTTAAGTGTTTTGACCATGAAAGATAAGAGAGTATTGTACGTTTCATCTGAAGTTTCACCATATTTACCAGAGACAGAAATGTCGTCAACATCGTTTGAGGCTGCAAGAAAAGCACATCATAAAGGTGTTCAAACAAGAATTTTTATGCCTAGATATGGTGTGATTAATGAAAGAAGATATCAGTTACATGAAGTAATTCGTTTGTCTGGAATGAATCTGATCATCAATGATATGGATATGCCATTGATTATTAAAGTTGCCTCTATTCCGAAGGAAAGAATGCAAGTTTATTTTATTGATAATGAAGAGTACTTTAAAAGAAAAGGTACGATTAAAGATGAAAATAGTGAGTTGTTTTTAGATAATGACGAACGTGCTATTTTCTTTGCAAAAGGTGTTATAGAGACCGTTAAGAAATTAAATTGGGCTCCAGATATTATCCATGTACACGGATGGATGGCTTCTCTTTTACCTTTGTACCTAAAAGAATATTATAAAGATGATCCGTTGTTTACAGAAAGTAAAATAGTAACATCTTTATACAAATCTGATTTTGAAGGAGCTTTGAATTCTGAATTGATTAACAAGATAAAATTTGATAATATTTCTGACGAAAAGGTTGCAATTTTAAAAGATCCAAGTCATTTGAATATACTCAAAAGCGCAATTGCTAATTCTGATGGTATCATTCAAGCAACTGAAGAATTATCTTCAGAGTTGACAGATTTCGTGAATGTACAAAATGTACCTACTTTAGAATTTCAATCAGAAGAAACTTTTGCGGATGCTTATTTAGACTTTTATTCTAATGAAATTTTAAATTAAACATACACTAAGGATTTCTGACAATAGAGCTTATAAGTACTATGTAATGTAATAATTGTCTTTTTATTGCTGATATTGTTTTTTACAGCCTGTTCAGATGATAAATTAAATAGTATTGATGTTGGATTTATTGATAATTTGAATTTTGTTAGTAATTGATAAAAAACTATGTGTGGAATTACCGGATATATAGGAAGTAGAGATGCTTACCCTATAGTCATAAAAGGATTACAAAGACTTGAATATAGAGGCTACGATAGTGCTGGTTTAATGCTGTATAACAAAGGTGTTACTTCTGTGTTTAAGACAAAAGGAAAAGTGGTAGACCTACAAGCTATTGTAAGTAAAGAGGATAGAAATGGGAGTGTTTGTATTGGTCATACTAGATGGGCAACCCACGGCGTTCCAAATGACGTAAACTCTCACCCACATGTTTCCAATTCGGGTGATTTAACTATCGTTCATAATGGTATTATAGAGAACTACGATACAATTAAAAAGGAATTAGTAGAAAGAGACTATGTCTTTAAGAGTGATACGGATACTGAAGTATTGGTCAACTTAATTGAAGAGGTTCAAATCCAAAAAAAATGTAAGTTAGCAAAGGCTGTACAATTGGCATTAAATGATGTTATTGGAGCTTATGCAATTGTTGTTTTTGATAAAAAGGAAACTGGTAAAATGATTGTTGCAAAACTAGGCTCTCCACTAGCCATTGGAATTGGGGAGGCTAATAAAGAGTTTTTTATTGCTTCTGATGCTTCTCCATTTATAGAATACACTAAAAATGCTATTTATTTAGAAGATGAAGAGCTTGCTGTGATAGAAGTGGGTAAAGAGGTTGAAGTGCGGAAAATTCATGATGATTCTGCTGTAGAACCTGAAATTCATGCTTTAAAATTGAATTTGGCTCAAATTGAAAAGGAAGGATTTGATCACTTTATGCTAAAAGAAATTTACGAGCAGCCAAAGGCTATAATTGATACTTATAGGGGAAGGTTACTTCCTAACGAAGGTATTATTAGAATGGCTGGAGTAGAAGAGTATATTGACCGTTTTAAAAATGCCGATAGAATTGTCATTATTGCTTGTGGTACTTCTTGGCATGCGGGTTTGGTTGCGGAATATTTATTTGAAGATATTGCTCGAATTCCTGTAGAAGTTGAATATGCTTCGGAATTTAGATATAGAAATCCAATTATTACTGAAAAAGATGTTGTGATTGCAATTTCTCAATCAGGTGAAACTGCGGATTCATTGGCAGCGATTAAAATGGCGAAAGCTAATGGAGCTTATGTATTTGGAGTTTGTAATGTTGTTGGATCGTCAATTGCACGTGAATCTCATTCAGGCGCTTATACACATGCAGGTCCAGAGATTGGTGTTGCATCAACGAAAGCATTTACAACTCAGATTACATTATTGACATTGATGGCGTTGAAGTTAGGAAAAGAGAAAGGTAGTATATCAAACTCTGACTTCCATGCTTATTTGCAGAATATGGAGTTGATTCCTTCACAAGTTGAGAAAATATTAAAACAAGATACGTTAATTAAGAAAATAGCATCTGAGTTTTTAGAGACATCAAGTTGTTTGTTTTTAGGAAGAGGTTATAACTTTCCAGTAGCCTTAGAAGGTGCCTTGAAATTAAAAGAAATTTCATATATACATGCAGAAGGGTATCCTGCAGCTGAAATGAAACACGGCCCTATCGCTTTGATAGAAGATGGATATCTAGTGATTGTAGTAGCAATCAATAAAGGTCATTATGAAAAAGTAGTGAGTAATATTCAGGAGATAAAATCTCGTAAAGGAAAGATTATTGCTATTGTAACTGAAGGAGACACAGTCGTAAAAAAAATGGCTGATTATGTTATTGAAATACCTGAAGTAGATGAGGCTTTAAGTCCTTTATTAACAACAATTCCATTACAATTACTTGCGTATTATGTAGCTGTATTAAGAGGGTGTAATATAGATCAACCAAGAAATTTAGCAAAGTCTGTTACAGTTGAGTAGACTTGTAAAATAATATATAAAAACCCAATACTTGATTGTATTGGGTTTTTTGTTTAAAAAAGTTCTTTGATGTTCGCTGCAAATAGTTTTATGGCGATTGCTAATAAAACAACTCCAAATATTTTTCGTATTATTTGAATGCCTATATTTCCCAGCAGTCTTTCAATTGTAGTGGAAGTTTTTAGTACAATGTAAATAAGAATGACATTTAATAGTACTGCTGCAATAATATTTTCAATTGAATATTCAGCTCTTAATGAGAGTAGAGTAGTTAAACTACCTGGTCCTGCTATTAAAGGAAATGCAATAGGAAATATTGAAGTGGTATCTGCACTGTTTTCTTCTTCTTTGTATAGGGTGATTCCCAATATCATTTCTAAAGCAATAAAGAATAATATTAAAGAGCCAGCCACGGCGAAAGAATTGACATCAATTCCAATATAATTAAGAAGATTTTTTCCAAGGAAAAGAAAGGCGATCATGATAAACCCAGAAATTATAGCCGCTTTTCCAGATTCTATACGACCAGCTTTTTTTCTCAGGTCGATAATTACAGGAATGTTTCCAATAACGTCTATAACGGCGAAAAGCACCATAAATGCAGTAAATATTTCTTTTAAATTGAAATTCATCTTCTTTTTTTGGCAAAATTTACGAAAAATAAATAGAATAAATATTTTTTTCTACACAGTTCTTAAAATCATCTTGATTCTGTATTTTTGCAGAATGTTTCAATTAGGAAAAACCATCGTGTCAGAAGAGATTATCGAAAAAGAATTCGTTTGTAATCTTTCAGCTTGTAAGGGAGAATGTTGTATAGCAGGTGATGCCGGTGCTCCACTTGAAGAAAGTGAATTGCAAATAATGAAGGATATTTATGGAGATGTAAAACCATTTCTTCGTCAAGAAGGTATAAAATCAATTGAAGAACAAGGTATTTATACAACCAATGAATTTGGTGAACATGAAACTCCATTAATTGATAATGCAGATTGTGCTTATGTGATTTTTGATAAAAAAAACACTGCGCTTTGTGCTATTGAAGAGGCTTATAATAGTGGTTTAATTTCTTGGAAGAAACCTGTTTCTTGTCATTTATATCCTATTCGAGTGAGAGATTATTCTGAGTTTTCTGGGGTGAATTATGACAGGTGGGAAATATGTGATGATGCCTGCTCTTTGGGGAAAGAATTACAGGTTCCTGTATACAAATTCGTCAAACAAGCTCTGGTTCGAAAATTTGGTGAGGACTGGTATGCTGAATTAGAGAAAGTAGCTGAAGTTTATAAAAAATAACAGCTAAAATTATTTAGGAATTGACATTTCTTAAATGTCAATTTTTTCAAAATAATTTTCTAAAAAAGCATCTATTTTTTCTTTTAAGATATTGATAGAAATGTCTTCTTTTAGATAAATAGTTAAGTTTTCTTTCGCTCTATTTCTACTGATACTCTCTTGAACTTCTATAATTCGAATTCCATGAATATTTTCTAATAGAGACTTTAGTTGATTATCTAAGGAGGTGTCACTTAAATATATTTTTAAGGTTTGTTCTTTAGGAGAATTTCTTATTTCAGATCTATAGGGTAACATAGGCAGGTGAATTTAAGTGGTTCATAAAATATTGAACTAGGTAACACGTACAAGTTACCATTTTAGATTAAAAAATGCAAGTAGTAATTTCTTATAGATTGTTCTAATTTGAATGATTTTTTAATGTAAAATCATATGATTTGTTGTGTTAGAATATTGAATCCAATCAAGTCTTCGAAAACAACTGAAAGAAACGATTAGGTGCCCAAGAAATAGTTGTCTTAATATTGAACTATGATGATAGACTATTTTTTAAAATAAGGAGGTTTTAATTCAGCCAGCCTTCTCTATCTAAACTCCTATACTGTATCGCTTCTGAGATGTGTTGTGGTAATATGTTTGGTTGGTTATCTAAATCCGCAATCGTCCTGCTAACTTTTAAAATACGATCATAGGCCCTAGCAGATAAATTAAGTCTTTCCATGGCAGATTTTAGCATTTCTTTTGAATTGGAGTCTAAAGCACAGTAGGAACGGATTTGTTTGACTGTCATTTGAGCATTATAATGCGTGTAATCTGTATCTATAAATCGATCTGTTTGAGTTTTTCTAGCCGCAATAACACGTAACCTTATGGTTTTACTCGATTCTCCCGTTCTTTCTTCAGATAGCTTATTGAAAGGAACAGGGGTAACTTCTACATGGATGTCTATTCTGTCTAATAATGGACCTGATATTTTGCCTAAGTAACGTTGCATTTCATGAGGAGAAGAACTCATAGGGCTATCGGGGTTGTTGAAAAAGCCACTTGGACTTGGATTCATGCTTGCTACTAACATAAAACTACTAGGGTAGGTGACTGTAAATTTTGCTCTTGAAATGGTTACCTCTCTGTCTTCTAGGGGTTGACGCATTACTTCTAAAACACTGCGCTTAAATTCAGGGAGTTCATCTAAAAATAATACTCCATTATGGGACATTGAAATTTCTCCTGGCTGTGGGTATTGTCCACCTCCAACTAAGGCAACATCCGATATCGTATGATGTGGTGACCGAAAAGGGCGTTTATTCATTAAGCCAAAATTATCTTTTACCTTTCCTACTACTGAATGAATTTTTGTAGTTTCAAGCGCTTCTTGTATTGTCATAGGCGGTAAAATACTTGGTAATCTTTTTGCTAACATTGTTTTTCCTGACCCAGGAGGACCAATTAAAATAACATTATGTCCACCAGCTGCTGCAATTTCTAAACATCTTTTTATGGATTCTTGTCCTTTAACATCAGAAAAATCAAATTCAGTATTGTCGATGGTTTTGTTAAATTCTTCTTCAATATTTATTGTCATTGGAGATAATTTTGTTTTACCATCAAAAAAGGAGATAAGCTCTGTAATATTTTCTATTCCATAAACAATTAACCCCTCAACAATTGCCGCTTCCTTGGCATTCTGTTTTGGTAATATAATCCCTTTAAAACCTTCTTTTTTTGCTTGGATAGCAATAGGAAGAGCTCCCTTTAAGGTCTGTAAACTTCCGTCTAAAGACAATTCTCCCATAATAATGTATTCCTTTGTTAATTCAGGTTTTATTTGATTGGAAGCTGCTAGGATTCCAACGGCAAGGGTTAGGTCATATGCAGATCCTTCTTTGCGTAAATCTGCAGGAGCCATATTGATGGTTATTTTTTTTCCGGGAAGTTTGTAACCAATATTATTTAGAGCAGCAGAAATACGATAGCTACTTTCTCTTACTGCATTATCAGGAAGACCAACTAAATGATATCCAATTCCTTTGTCAATATTTACTTCAACGGTAATCGTGGTGGCTTCAATGCCAAAAACGGCTGAGCCGAATACTTTTGTCAACATAGCAATTTGTTTTAAAAATTGATTTTATTTTAATAAAACTTAAAGAATAGAAAACATTATTCCATTAAAGATAAAGAAAGTTGAATAAGGTTTCAATTTTCAGGACACAAAATAATAGTAATACCATTTAAACCTTTATTAGGCAAGTTTATAATGTCTATAACCTTTCTAGGTGTGCCAGCGAGTTGATTTGTTAAGCTATGGGAAGAGGTTATAGCAAAAAACAGAGTGTTTTTCACTACAGTTCTCCATAGGCTCGAATCCATAGCAAATTATTGAGGTTTTTATATGAGATATAGTTTATCCTTCAATAGTTATTTTAAATGTATCCAGGGTTTACCTACTTTTAGTAATTCTTTTCCAGCGACATCATTAATTATTATTCCAGCCATCATATACCAAGCAGATAGGGCACAAACAATTAATACATAAGCTGCAATTGGAGTAAATTCATGTGATACAAAATGTGCCAAATCTAAAAAAATAAAGCCCAATAATAAGGTTGTAAAGGTTACCGCCATCGCGGTATGAATAAATAATGAAGCTACCCAAAGAATAAATGTTAATAAAGTCCAAGCAACTAAATAGTAACCAATATCAGTTTCAGAAGATTTGTAAATACCGAAATCATTCAATATCCAAATAAAACCCAATCCAATCCAAAAAGCTCCATAGCTAGTAAATGCAGCAAACCCAAAATTATTTCCAGTTTTTTGTTCTAAAAAACCTGCAATCATTTGTGCGAAACCTCCAAAGATAAAGCCCATCGAAACTACTGGCCCTAATCCACACAATCCTAAGTTATGAAACTGTAATAATAAGGTTGTTAACCCAAATCCCGCTAAACCTACAACAGCTGGATTTCCTAATTTTATTGTACTCATAAGTTATGTGTTTATTTTTTTATTAATACGAATATTCAGTGTTTTAATATATAATAGCTCTATATCTAGTTCTTGATTAGCTATAATACAAACTCATCTAGTTATCAAATTTGAGAAAAACAAATTTTAAAGAAGTATTAAAAGTAACAAGTTGTTTAGTTCCGTAATTATAAATATAGCAAGAATTGTTTATTTTAGCAAGAATTTATATCTTTATTATCTATTAATGAATAAGAGAATTACGCTTAAGGAAATAGCAATAAATTTTAACGTTTCTATTGCGACAGTATCTAAAGCTTTAAAAGACAGTCATGATATTGGTTTGGCTACTCGGAAAAAAATCAAGGATTTTGCAGATGAAAAAGGTTACAAGCGGAATATTTATGCACTAGGTTTAAAGCGAAGTAAAACAAAAACCATAGGGCTGATTCTTCCGAATATTTTAAATACATATTTTGCAAAAGTTTTTAGTGGAGTAGAAAAGATTGCAAACGAGCATGGTTATCATGTGATTATTTCAATTTCAAATGATAGTTATAAAAAAGAAGTTGATGCAACTAATTATTTTTTGAATGGAACCGTAGATGGGTTTATTGTTTCTCTAGCGGAAGAAACGCAAAAAATGGAGAGGTATGAACACTTTGAAGGGGCAAAAAAATACGGTATTGGGATGGTTATGACCGATCGAGTATCTGATGAAATAATTTGTGATAAGGTGGTTGTAGATGATTTGGAGGCGGCTTATAAAGCCACTAATTATTTTATAAAAAATAACAGAAAAAACATTGCTTTGGTGTCTATAATTAGTCATACAAGTGTCGGTAAACTAAGAGTTCAGGGGTATAAAAATGCTTTAGAAGAGAATGGATTATCGATTGACGAAAACATGATTTTAAGGATAGGGAAAAACGATGATATTGAAACTATATTAAAGATTGTAATTGGTAGTAGAAAAGTGGATGCTATACTGTGTTTAGAGGAGTCTGCCACGATAGATACTTTAGAAATATTAAAAAGACAAAAGTATAAGATTCCAAAAGACATTTCATTGATTGGGTTTACCAATGGCGAATTGGCTCAGCACGCAACTCCAAAAATAACCACTGTAAGTCAGCACGGTGTCTTTATGGGTGAGCAGGCAATGCGTTTTCTGTTAGAACGTCTGCATGCTATGGAGAATGGTATCAAACTTGATTCAAGAACAAAAACAATTAAAACAAGCATTATGGAAAGAGCATCAACAAGAAAAAAAACGGAAAAAACAGGAACTAAAAAAGGAAGGTATTAACCTTCCTTTTTTAGTTTATAACGTATTTCAAATCGTTTTTATAGCTTGATATGATTATGGATTTAGTTTCCTTTAGCGTAATCAGCTAAAAACTGTGCCAATCCACTATCTGTTAAAGGGTGTTTTAACAAACCTTCAATAGCTGATAAAGGACCTGTGATAACATCGGCTCCTAATTTAGCACAGTTAATAATATGCATTGTATGTCGTACGGATGCAGCTAAAATTTCAGTTTTAAAACCATAGTTATCATAGATCAATCTGATTTCTTCAATAAGGTTCATTCCATCTGTTGAGATATCATCTAAACGACCTATAAAAGGGGAAACATAAGTAGCTCCTGCTTTGGCAGCTAATAAAGCCTGACCAGCAGAAAAGACTAAAGTTACATTGGTTCTAATTCCTTTTGACGAAAAATATTTACATGCTTTTACGCCATCTTTAATCATAGGAAGTTTTACTACAATTTGAGGATGTAAGGCAGCTAAAGCTTCACCTTCTTTTACCATTCCCTCAAAATCTGTAGCAATTACTTCCGCAGAAACATCGCCATCAACGGTTTCACAGATGTCTAAGTAATGTTGTGATATGTTTTGTTGACCCTTAACTCCTTCTTTTGCCATCAAAGAAGGGTTGGTCGTTACTCCATCTAAAACCCCTAAATCTTGCGCTTCTTTAATCTGTTTAAGATTTGCTGTGTCTATAAAAAATTTCATAATGTTTTGTGTTTGATATTGATAGTTGTCATTTTATTTGACACTATTATTGTTGTTTGTTTTTATTTTTTTTTCCAAAGACTTTCCATTTCTTCAAGTGTTTTTCCTTTGGTTTCAGGAACGTATTTCATAATAAAAAACATAGCCAAAAGACTCATAGCCGCATAAATCCAATAGGAAAAACCATTATTGAATGTTTCTTTTAGATATGAATTTTCATTCATCATGGGGAAAGTTAAGGATACCACATAATTGGATATCCATTGTGCTGCTACCGCTATTGCCAAGGCTCTTCCTCTAATTTTATTTGGGAAAATTTCGGCTAATAATACCCATGCTACAGGTCCCCAACTCATTGCAAAACTTGCTACATAAAGCATCATGCAAAATAATGCGATATAACCGGAAGCACCTGTAAAGAATACAAAGCCTAAAGAAAGCATGGAAATTGCCATACCTAAAGCTCCAATGATCATCAAAGGTTTTCTTCCGTATTTATCAACTGTTCTAATAGCTACAATTGTGAAGAGAAAGTTTACAATTCCTACAACAATCGTCATTAATAACGCACTGTTAGTTCCCGAAGAAAATGTTTTGAAAATTTCAGGTGCGTAATAGAGTACGACATTGATTCCTACAAATTGTTGAAAAACAGAGATCATTACACCTATGATAATTACGAACCAGCCAAAGGATAAAAGATGTCCAGAGCTTTTCTCGTTCATAGAAATATTAATGTCATCAAATACCTTTTTTCCTTCTTTTTTACCATTTACTTTTATTAAAACGGTTAATGCTTCTTCTGGTCTGTTTCGTAACATTAAAGATCGAGGAGTATCTGGTACAAAGAATAATAATCCTAAGAACAAGCCTGCTGGTATTACTTCAGAAGCAAACATCCATCTCCATCCAACATCGTTTAGCCATTCATCTGACCCTCCACTTCTAGAAATAAAATAGTTTACAAAGTAAACAACAAGAAAACCACCAACGATGGCTAATTGATTAAAAGAAATTAGTTTACCTCTGCTTTTAGCAGGTGCAATTTCTGCGATATACAGGGGAGATAACATAGATGCCAATCCAACTCCAATTCCACCAATAATTCTATAAATTATAAAAACAGTTGATAAAGTGTGGTCTCCTTCTCCGATTGGAGAAATAAACATTTCTGGCATTGAAGATCCTAAAGCTGAAATAAGGAATAGGATTGCAGCAAGAATCAAACCATTTTTTCGACCTAATTTTTTACTTATAATTCCTCCAAACAAGCCTCCAACGACGCAACCGATTAAGGCACTTGAAACTAAAAACCCTTTAAATGCACTTGCGGCAGTTTCACTCAATCCTTTTGGAGTTACAAAAAAGTGATCTAAAGAACTTACAGTTCCAGAGATAACACCTGTGTCGTACCCAAATAGTAGACCACCTAATGTAGCAACTAATGTTAGCTTTAATAAGTAACTAGAGTTTGATTTTTCCATCTTTGTTGTTTAGTTTTTTTTGGAGGTTATAGTTGAAAAAAGGGTGTTGACAAATGTAACACCCTTTTTAAGACTATATGTATTGGTTGATTATATTTTCAAATAATTCTTGTTTACCGCTTTTTAAGCTTAATTCACCGTTTTCAGCAGCGATTTTATATAAATCTTGTAGATTTAAATTTCCTTTTTCGAAATCTAATCCTTTACCCGAGTCGAAAGAACTGTAACGTTCTGTTCTTAATTTATCATAAGGTGAAGAAGTAATGATTTTATCTGCAATTAATAAAGCACGAGCAAAAGTATCTGCCCCACCAATGTGTGCATGGAATACGTCGTCTAAATCTGTTGAGTTTCTTCTGATTTTAGCATCAAAATTGACACCGCCACCTTGTAAGCCTCCTGCTTTTAGGAAAACCAGCATAGCTTCTGTAGTTTCTTGGATATTATTTGGAAATTGATCTGTATCCCATCCATTTTGATAATCTCCTCTGTTGGCATCTAAACTTCCTAGCATTCCCGCTTTAGCAGAAACTTCCAATTCGTGTTGGAAAGTATGTTGTGCTAAAGTAGCGTGATTTACTTCAATGTTTATTTTAAAATCTTTATCTAAACCATATTCTTTTAAGAATCCGATTGCCGTAGCAGAATCAAAATCGTATTGATGTTTAGATGGCTCCATTGGTTTTGGCTCAATAAAGAAATTACCTTTAAATCCTTGCGCACGAGCATAATCTTTACACATACCTAAGAAACGTCCCATATGGTCTAATTCGCGGCCCATATCCGTATTTAGTAAAGACATATAACCTTCACGACCACCCCAGAATACATAGTTTTCACCACTTAAAGCGATTGTAGCATCCAAGGCTAATTTTATTTGTCCACCTGCTCTTGCAACTACATCGAAATCAGGATTTGTAGATGCTCCGTTCATATAACGAGGGTTAGAGAAACAGTTTGCGGTACCCCATAACAATTTGACTCCTGAAGCGGCTTGTTTTTGCTTTAAGTAATCAGTAATGGTATGTAATCTGCTTTCAGATTCAGCAAATGTTTTTCCTTCTTGTATCAAGTCAAAATCATGGAAACAATAGTATCCAAATCCCATTTTTGTTGTGAATTCAAAAGCAGCATCCGCTTTGTCTTTTGCAGCCTTAACTGGATCAGAGGCTTTGTCCCACTCAAAATGTTGTGTCCCAGCCCCGAAAGGATCGGATCCTTGACCACAGAAAGTATGCCAGTAAGCAATAGAGAATTTAAAATGATCTCGCATTGTTTTTCCTGCTACAATTTGGTTCGGATTATAATATTTGAATGCCAACGGATTGTCAGATTCTTTTCCCTCAAATTTAATTTCTCCAATACCTTTGTAATATTCTTTTTCTCCAATTAATGCCATAATTCTATTTTTTTTATTTTTTATTTAGTAAAATTTCTAGTTCTTTTTTCCAGTTATTGTAAGCTTCTAAATAAGGAGCTTTATCGTCCAATGGTGTATAGGTCATTACATGATCGTTTTGTGTAATGTTGTCACTAAATTTTTTAAAATCACCATTTGTCAACCCTGCTGCTCTTGCTGCTCCGACAGAACCTGTAGTATTGTATATTTCAATTTCATGACCAATTAATGTAGTCACTGTTTGAGAAAAAATTTGTGAGCGGAAAAGATTGTCGTTACCAGCTCTTACAACATTTATTACTGCGTTGTCATTTTTTAAAATTTCCATTCCGTACACGAATGAAAAAGCAATCCCCTCCAAGGCTGCACGATAGATATGTCCTTGGTTGTGTTTGTTAAAATTGATATTCACGTAATGACTACCTATATTTTTGTTGTTTAATATTCGCTCTGCTCCATTTCCAAAAGGAATAATCACTAGACCATCTGATCCAACAGTAACTTCTTCCGCTTTTTGGTTCATTTCTTCATAGGAATTGGCCGCCAAATTGTCTTTTAGCCATCTGTATTGAATACCAGAACCATTGATACACATCAGTTTTCCTAAGACTGGGTTTTCTTTGGTGTAATTTACATGTGCAAAATTATTAATTCTTGAAGATTCTTTGGATTGTAATGAATTGGTAACGGCATAGATTACACCAGAAGTACCTCCAGTAGCTGCAACTTCACCATGATTAAAGACATTTAATGAAAGTGCATTGTTAGGTTGATCTCCTGCTCTGTAGTTAATCGTTGCGCCTTCTGGTAGCCCTGATTCTTGCGCTCCTTTTTTATCAACTTTTCCTTGATTGCAGAAGTTTTCTACAATATCAGGCGTTAAAGAAGCATCGATTCCGTAATATTCCAATAAAAATGTAGCTAACGTATCTGTTTGGTAATCCCATAGGATACCTTCAGAAAGTCCGTTTTTAGTGGTGGTAAATACACCTGTAAGTTTATAAGCAATATAATCTCCTGGCAGCATGAATTTGTGGATTTTTGCATACAAGTCAGGTTCATTGTCTCTCACCCATTTTAGTTTAGATGCTGTAAAGTTTCCTGGCGAGTTTAATAGTTTGGTTGTACAAGTTTCTTTTCCTATTTTTTCAAAAGCAATATTTCCAATTTCAACCGCTCTACTATCACACCAAATGATTGCATCTCTTAGTGATTTTCCTTCTTTGTCTACTACCACTAAACCATGCATTTGGTATGAAATTCCAACTCCGGAAATAAGAGAAGAATCTATGTTTGCTTCTTTAATAGCTCTTTTGGACGCGATACAAGCATATTTCCACCAAGTATCAGGGTTTTGTTCCGCCCAATCTGTATGAAGTGCGTTGATTTCCATTTCGTTTTTGGGTTCGTTTACGCTGGCAATCTTTTTACCTGTTGAAGCCTCTACGATGGCAACCTTTACAGAAGAGCTACCTATGTCATATCCTATATAATACAAAGTCGAAAATTTTAGTGTTAAGTTTCAAATTTAAAGCTTCGTTAAGACTAAATCAAGTTATTCTGTTGTTTTACTAATGAGGTCAGGACGTGTGTGTATACAAGTGAACCGTGTAAGTATCTGTTTGTTAGGTCTTAATATTTTTGAGTTGGATTACTTAATCGTTTAAGTAAAAAAGATTATTGTAGCTTTTAAAATGTTTATTCTGATTTTTTTGAATAAATTTATAGTTGATAATTTTAAGGTAGTATGATTACAATTAAAGAAATTGCGATTTTAGCACAGGTGTCTTCAGATACGGATGATAGAGTTATTCACAAGAGATCTGGGGTTTCCAAAAAGACGGCTGATAAAGTTAATAGATTGCTAAATGAATCTAATTTTACTGAGTTAGTCATTTAGTTTCTGTATCTTAGTGTCCTTAACTATAACAGATATGGATGTTTTTCAAGGTCAAAATATACTGAGTTTTATAAAAGAACTACCAAATGATGAAGCTTGTAAGGCTTATTTAGCCAAA
>NZ_JBAHZZ010000044.1:0-8842 GCF_037132785.1 Flavicella sp.
GTGCTAGGTCTGCATCGTATTTATCTGTCTTTTTTTCAACCCATTTATTAACTTCTCTGCTAATTGTTGAACGCGCTCTATTTAGAGTTTTAGCAATGTAGGATTTTGATTTTTTTTCATCTAAAAGAGTCTCAATTTATACTCTTTCTTTACGGGTAAGTCGTCTATGTTTTTTTACTACCATTTTACAAATCTATAAATTTAGATTTGTTGCGTTAAGTTATTGAATGGAGGTTTAGAGAACAACCTTCATTTAGACTTTAGACCTTGCCTTTTCAGAAGATATGACAAGAAAAAGAATAGTTAACGATGCTCAAAATTATTTTATTTAAGAGAGAACTGAATCTCTCTAAAAGGAGTCTCCAAAAAGATTATCAAGTAAAAGGACGTAAGCTCAGTGGAATCATGGACATTTATTAAAAACATTAAATTTAAAAGAACACTCCGAGTTTACAAGGAGCTAAACTACTTTACTTCTAAAAACTTTCACAAAACCTTTGAAAAGTATATTTTTGCCATTCAATTCCTAGAGCAATGACAAAACAAGAACTTATTGAACAAATCAAACTTAAAAAATCTTTTTTATGTGTTGGTTTAGATGTAGACATCAATAAAATTCCAAAACACTTATTGGATACTGAAGATCCAATTTTTGAGTTCAACAAACAAATTATTGATGCCACTCATCATGTGACTATTGCTTATAAACCCAATACTGCTTTTTACGAATGTTATGGCCTAGAAGGGTGGAAGTCTTTAGAAAAAACAATTGCTTATATCAACGATAAACATCCTGAAATTTTCACGATTGCAGATGCAAAACGTGGAGATATCGGAAATACTTCAACCATGTATGCTAAAGCTTTTTTTGAAAACTTAAACTTCGACTCAGTTACCGTTGCTCCCTATATGGGTAGTGATTCGGTGGAACCGTTTTTAGCTTTTAAAGACAAATTTACAATTATGCTAGCCTTAACATCTAATAAAGGCGGATTGGACTTTCAAGCGCAACAGGTCTCTGAAGACGAAAAATTATACCAAAATGTATTAAAACAGTCTTTAACTTGGGACAATAACGAACAATTAATGTATGTAGTAGGCGCTACAAAAGCAGAATACTTTAAAGGAATTCGTGATATCGTTCCGAATCACTTTTTACTGGTGCCTGGTGTTGGTGCCCAAGGAGGAAACTTACAAGACGTTTGTAAATATGGATTGAATAAAGATGTTGGTTTGTTAATCAATTCTTCAAGAGGAATTATATATGCTAGCAACGATGAAAAATTTGCACAAGCTGCTCGAGAAAAAGCGACAGAGTTACAACAAGAAATGGAAGTGATTTTAAGTAATATGTAATTGGCTGTAAAAATAAAAGCTACACATCGATTCAATACTATTTTCAACAAAAAAACGGTTGAAAATTCAGTTGTTTTTTTATAACTCTATCACAGAATACTCAAAACTTAAAGGATTCAATTGCTTTAGTAAAACTGGAATCAACTCTTCTCCATATTCTTTATAAAAATCGGCAAAGTTGACATTTCTTTCTTGCAATCCTTTTCTAGGGAAAAGAGAATCCTGTAATTTCCGAGTTCGTCCCACCACGTCCTTATGTTTTCTCTTTTCAGCTATTAACAAACGTTTTTCTAAATTCAATAAACCCTTGATTTGTTTTTTCTCCTGAGCTTCCAACGCTCCTTTAAAAGTAACATCTGTTTGATAAATTAAAGGTTTCAAATCTTCAAAAATTTGTTGTAACATTTGTCTTTGATTATCAAAACTAAAATCTAATTCACTAAATTTCTCAACTATTATATTAATTAGTTTTTCTTGATTTAAAAACAAATCTTGATATTCTAGTTCAAGCTTCTTTAATTTTTTTCCTTGTTTCACGGTCGCTAACAAAACAGAATTTCTTAACAACAAAACTGGAAATACAATTTCAGACGCTACAAAAAGTTCTTTTAACTGCAACCAGTACGCCAACTCTCCTCCTCCTCCAATATAACACAGGTTGGGTAAAACGGATTCTTGGTACAAGGGTCTCATAATTACATTTGGACTAAATTTTTCAGGAGAATTATTTAATACATCTAAAATCTCTGTTTTAGTAAATTTAATAGAAGTATTCTTTACTTTGTATATATTATTTTCTAAAACAATTCTCTCTCTAATTTCGTTTTCTATATAAAACAAATTGATTTCTCTTGGATTTACCTGAACCTTATAGTTGTTTTCTAAAAATAAATTTGTTTTAGAAATGGAATGATGAGCATACTGCTCCAATAATTCCTTCTCTACAAAAGGAGAAAATTGTTTTTTTAAATTTAGATCATCTCCATCAATTATCACCAAACCATATTCACCAAAAAGTTCATTGACCAAAAACATTGTTGCTTCCGTTAATGTATTATGCTTTATATAAGCTTTTTTAAAAAGTTCTTTTAAATAGTTTGCATTTTTACTGCTTCCTAAAGCATCACAAAACTCCTCGTAAACAGATTCTATAGATTCTGTAGATTTTCTACCTACAGACCCAGAGCTCTCTACATCCCAGGATATTTTTTTATTCCCTACAAAAAAATGATTAATTTCTTCAAAATCGTGATCTTCTGTTGCCATCCAATATACAGGCACAAAATTATTTTTTGGAAATTTTTCTTTTAATTGTTTCACTAAATTAATAGTACTTATAATCTTAAATAAGAAGTATAAAGGACCTGTAAATATATTAAGCTGATGTCCTGTTACTACCGTAAAAGTATTTGAGCTTTTTAGTGCCTTAATATTCTCACTCGTCGCTTCTAAAACATTTGTACATGAATACTGAGAAATCAAACTATCAAACAATACAGAACGACTCTCTTGAGTGAACTGTCCTTTCTTTAAATTTAATTGATTTTCAAAACCCTCAAGATCTGGGAAATTCCCATAAAGTTCTTTAATAACATCTTTTCTATCTATATAATCACAAACAAGTTTTGAGAAAAATCCCGTGTTTCGAAAAGGTATTTGTGTATTTCGCATGAAAAAAATAATTATTTAAAACTAACTGTCGGCTAAGCCTAATAGATGAAGCTCAAAAATAAACAATCCAAGTGAATCGAATTCTAAATATTATTATAATTCTTTTTAAATAAATTATTCAAAAAAATAAAATCGTGTTTTTGTTCCTAAAAATTTGGAATTAAATCACAGTACCAAAAGCCAGTATCCCAACTTTGTTGATCTTTTTTCTCTTTATAACAATCCTCATTTTTTGGCTTGTTATAATTCACGCAATTACCTTCAGTTTCTTTGTAAGTTCTTAACACCTTCTCTCCTATGTCAAAAGTCACAGGTTCTTTAAATAAAGGACCATCAAATACAAACGTATGAAATTCCCCGTTTTCTCCACAAAGATCTACTCCATCAGGTAAATCATCAATAAATTGCTGATCGACGATCCTTCCTACAAAACTCTCATCTAATAATTTAGCATTCACACAAACAGTAATCGCCTTAAATCCAAGCTCTAAAAATTCTTTTAGTAAAGCTGTGGTGTCTTTTTTCCATAAAGGATATATACCTTGAAGATTTACCTCTTTTAGTGTTTTATCTCGATAAACTCTTAAATCTTCTAAGAAAATATCACCAAAAATAGCATAGTTATAATTTTGATTGGTAATTTTTCGCATCTCCTTTTTCATGATTTCATCATATAAGGACATAGTAACATCTCCTGAGAAATGTATTTTCTGAAGAGGTAAACCAATCAATTTTACTTGCCTATCTAACAGTTCTTCTCTAAGTCCGTGCATAGAAACACGTCTAAACTCACCGTTTACATTGGTCAATAATGTACCTATCTCAAATTCCTTATCTTGTAATACCTTATACAGAGCCAAAGAAGAATCTTTACCTGTACTCCAATTAAAATAAGCTTTTTTCATTTTATCTTTTTTACCTTTGGTATTTAGAATTTCTTTTTTTTAACAGCTAAAGGATAACAACCAAAAACTAGACTGGCTCTCCGTATAAATCAAAATCACCAGCTTCGGTTATTTTAATATTTACAAACTGTCCAACTTGGATATAGTGTTTTGTAGCATCTATCAAAACTTCATTATCTACATCGGGAGAATCAAATTCTGTTCTTCCAATAAAATAATTTCCATCTTTTTTATCAAACAAACATTTGAATCTCTTCCCTACTTTTTCTTGATTCAATTCAAAAGAAATTTGCGCTTGGATTTCCATAATTTCAGCAACACGTGCTTCTTTTACATCCTCAGGAACATCATCATTTAAAGAACCCGCATGCGTATTTTCTTCATGAGAATAAGCAAAAGCTCCTAGTCTATCAAAACGAGAATCAATCACCCATTGTTTTAATTCTTCAAATATCTCTTCAGTTTCACCTGGATAACCGATAATTAACGTAGTTCTAATCGCCATTTCTGGAACTTCATTACGGAATTCTTTTATTAAATTCAATGTTTTATCACGTGTTGTACCTCTACGCATAGATTTTAAAATCTCTGTATTTATATGCTGTAAAGGGATATCTAAGTAATTACAAACTTTTGGTTCGTTTTTCATTACCTCTAATACATCTAAAGGAAAACCAGCAGGAAAAGCATAATGCAAACGAATCCACTCAATTCCATCAACTTTTACTAATTCCTTTAATAATTTTGCCAATTCTCTCTTTTTATAGATATCCAGTCCGTAATAAGTAAGATCTTGCGCTATTAAGATAAGTTCTTTAATTCCTTTTTCAGCTAACTTGGTTGCTTCAATAACCAACTCTTCAATAGGAGTTGATTTATGTTTTCCTCTCATAATAGGAATCGCACAAAATGAACAAGGACGGTCACAACCTTCCGCTATTTTTAAATAAGCATAATGTTTTGGTGTTGTTGTCAAACGCTCCCCTATCAATTCATGTTTGTAATCTGCTTCCAATACTTTTAATAAATTTGGCAAATCATGTGTTCCAAAATATTCATCCACATCCGGTATTTCTTTTTCCAAATCTGGCTTGTAACGCTCACTCAAACACCCTGTCACAAAAATTTTATCGACAAGACCTTCTGCTTTTTTTTCAGCATAATGTAAAATTGTATTGATCGATTCTTCTTTTGCTTTCCCTATAAAACCACAAGTGTTTATCACAACAATATTCCCCTCATCATTAGGGTCTTCATGAACAACCTCCTTGTCATTTGCCTTTAACTGTCCCATTAGAACTTCAGAATCATATAGATTCTTTGAACACCCTAAAGTAACAACATTAATTTTATTTCGTTTTGAAGACTTTGTTCTCATCAATACTTATTTTTAGCTTGCAAAAATACTCAATACAAATAAGAATTATTGCATAATTTACAGAAACCTCCAAGCAAAAAAAGATCGCTTAAAAAGCGATCCTCAAATTCTCACTATGATTCTTTTATTTAAAGAAAGAATCTACAAATTCTATCTTATTAAAAACTTGTAAATCATCTAGTCCTTCTCCTACACCTATATACTTTACAGGGATCTGAAATTGATCTGAAATACCAATTACCACTCCTCCTTTTGCTGTTCCATCGAGCTTGGTAACTGCCAACGAACTAACCTCTGTAGCTAATGTAAACTGTTTTGCTTGCTCAAATGCATTTTGCCCTGTAGATCCATCTAACACCAATAAAACTTCATGAGGTGCGTCTGCAACAACTTTTCGCATTACCATCTTAATCTTCGTCAATTCATTCATCAAGTTTACTTTATTATGCAAACGTCCCGCAGTATCAATAATCACAACATCCGCGTTTTGTGCCACCGCAGATTTTAAGGTGTCAAATGCTACTGAAGCTGGATCTGACCCCATTTCTTGACGAACTAAAGGTACATTCACTCTATCAGCCCAAACTTGTAATTGATCTATTGCAGCCGCTCTAAACGTATCTGCAGCACCTAAAACAACTTTTAAGCCTTGCTTTTTAAACTGAGCTGAAAGTTTTCCAATAGTCGTTGTTTTCCCAACACCATTTACTCCAACTACCATAATCACATATGGTTTATTTTTTGATGGAATTGTAAATTCAATTTCGTTACCAACATTTGTTTCAGACAACAAACCTGCTATTTCTTCTCTAAGAATTTCATTCAACGCATTGGTTCCAATATATTTATCTTTAGCCACACGTGCTTCAATTCTATCAATAATTTTTAAGGTAGTCTCTACTCCAACATCTGAAGAGATTAATACATCCTCTAAATCGTCTAATACTTCCGCATCAACAGTAGATTTTCCTGCAACTGCAGTTGTTAGTTTCTCAAAAAAACTTGTTTTTGATTTTTCAAGTCCTTTGTCTAAAGTTTCTTTTTTTTCTCTTGAAAAAACCTTCTTAAAAAAGCTCATATAATAGTGTTAGTGAAATTTAATCGCATAATTGACAATTGATCAAAATTACGTAATATTATTAAATAAGAAAAGCTACTTCCAAAAAATTGAAAGTAGCTCTAAATATTTTATAGAAGTAAATTACTTTTTAGCTAAAAAGTCTTTCACTTTAGAAGGGTCCATAATTGCTTCAACAAATGTGTAAGCTCCAGTTTTAGGGGATTTCACCATTTTGATAGCTTTAGACAATCTTTTTGAACCTGTCTGTAACGTTGCTACTGATTTCTTTGCCATTTCGTACCTTATTTAATTTCTTTATGAACAGTCATCTTCTTCAAGATTGGGTTGAATTTCTTCAACTCAACTCTATCTGGAGTGTTTTTTTTATTCTTAGTTGTAATGTATCTAGAAGTACCTGGTAACCCAGTTGCTTTGTGCTCAGTACATTCTAAAATTACCTGAATTCTATTTCCTCTTTTTGCCATCTCTATATATAATTTAAAAGAAAAATAATTATTTAATAAATCCTTTTTCTCTAGCTTCTTTTAAAACTGCAGTAATTCCGTTTTTGTTGATGTTTTTCAACGCTGAAGTAGATAATT
This sequence comes from Flavicella sp., assembly GCF_037132785.1. GTDB lineage: Bacteria > Bacteroidota > Bacteroidia > Flavobacteriales > Flavobacteriaceae > Flavicella. The sequence goes on from NZ_JBAHZZ010000044.1 coordinate 6,973, forward strand.
TCAATTTAATCCATTTATCTTCTTCTGGAATATATAAACGCTTTGTAATTAAGTTAGCGTTAAATTTTCTCTTTGTTCTATTCAATGCATGAGAAACATTGTTTCCTACCATTGCTTTTTTCCCTGTAAGTTCACAAACTCTAGACATCTTTAAAACCCTTTATATTGTTATTTTCTAAACGAAGTGCAAATTAACGATTATTTATAGTTATCACCAAACATTTCTTAATAGTTTTTTATAATTTCTTTTCTTAATAATTCTATGGCTTTATTACAACTTCTGTGAATTACCATTTCCCTAGGTTTACCAAAACTAAACTCCTCTGAATAAACTCCTGATGGTGTAGCAATTGCAATACAAACAACTCCAACCGACTTATCGGTTTTATCAGTTGTTGGACCTGCGTTACCTGTTGTCGCTATTCCATAATCCGACTGCATTTTATTTCGAATACCAACAGCCATCTCCTCCGCCACTTGGTTACTAACAATTGTGTTTTTTTGAATTGAAGATTTGCGCACTTTTAATTCTATTATTTTAATCTCTTCCCTATACGCTATGATACCTCCAATAAAAAACTGAGATGCTCCTTCTTTTTCTGTCAGCATCGCTGCCAAAGAACCACCAGTACAACTCTCTGCAACTGAGACTGTTTTATCTTGATCAATTAGCAACTGAGCGACTGATTGAATAATATTATTACCGTTATCAAACCCAATAATTAAGTCACCTAAAATCTCTTTTAACTTCTCTATTTCTCCAACTATCAAGTTTTCAAGATTTTTTTTATCGAAACTTTCACCTGACAACCTCAACTTTACCATACCTGGAGAAGGCAAATAAGCTAACCTAATAGTTTCCGGTAGCTTATCCTCCCAGTCTTCCAGTTTTTCAGCCAAATCACTCTCTCCAACTCCAAACGTTACAACCGTTTTATGCAAAATAAACGGAAGTTTAAATTTATTTTTTAAATATGGCAATACGGTATTTGTCATAAGTCCTTTCATCTCATAAGGCACTCCAGGCATACTAACAAATACTGTGTCATTCTCCTCAAACAACATACCTGGCGCAGTTCCTAAATCATTATGCAACACCTTACACTTAGAAGGAACCAAGCCTTGTAGTCGATTCAATTCTGAAAAACGAATATTTCTTTTTAAAAACATACTTTTAATATGATCCACAACAGCAGTATTCAATATCAATTCATCCTTAAAATATTTGGCAAATGTATGTTTAGTGATATCATCTTTGGTAGGTCCTAGTCCTCCGGTAACCAATACTACATCTACCCTGTTTTCGGCACCTTTAAACGCTTTTAGGATATGAGATTCATCATCTTGAATGGAGGTTATTTGATAGACATAAAATCCTATTTTATTTAATTCTACAGCCATCCATTGAGAATTCGTATCAATAATTTGTCCAATTAAAATTTCGTCTCCTATCGTAATTATTTCTACTTTCAATATATAATCATTTTTAACAAGAACACAAAAGTAATAAAGCATCTTTAAAAACCTTCCAATCAACAATATATTTATGCTGCTTTTGTCTAAAATTTACCTGAAACTAAATTTTCACACACCGTTTTTTCTAAAATAGAGAACTTCATTTTCTCTAAACAAAAACACCTATTTGGAAATGAAAAACACTGAACACCAATTCTCTAAAAACAGAATAACACTAATTTAATTTTTAAATGGCGTAATAATGATTTAGAATATTTAAGACCGTTGCATAATGCTCTTTTCAGTTTTAGATTTCAATTTTGACTTTTTAAATCTAAAATTTATATTTTTTTTTCTTATTTTCATTGTTTATGTTAGTTATGGATCTATTTTTTGGTTCATTTTCCTTTAGTTT
>NZ_JBAHZZ010000050.1:0-24873 GCF_037132785.1 Flavicella sp.
AACTAAAGGAAAATGAACCAAAAAATAGATCCATAACTAACATAAACAATGAAAATAAGAAAAAAAAATATAAATTTTAGATTTAAAAAGTCAAAATTGAAATCTAAAAATGAAAAGAGCATTATGCAACGGTCTTCAATATATAATCGGCTTTATTTTTGATGATTTTATCAGTAATAGTAGTTTGAGTTCCCATGGCATCTATTGTAATAATATTGCCTTCTATAAATAACTTATCTAGCAGTTCTGGAATAACTGTAATCTCATTAGATTTTTCATTTACTCTAATTTGACCCAAAACTAAATTGTTTTGATTAGCCCATGCACTCACCATGTGAACTGGTGATTTTTCTCCATTGGACTTTGCTCCTCTTAATGTTTTTCCATCAATTGCTATTACTTGCCCTTTTGATAAGTTTGAAATAGAATTGACCCAATCTATAAAACAGGTTTCAAATTGAGAACTATCTATGGATCAAAACACCCTATTTATAGTGTCTTCTGAGGGAATACCATTTGTTAATTGTAAGAATTTTTTCAAAAATTGTTCTTTTGAACTAGCAAATTCAACCATTTGTTTCCATATTTCTGCCCCACAAATTACCGAAATTACACCAATAAGAAGGATGTCAACCAAGTCATGTAACTTGTTTATATAGCTTCTAGGGTCTTCTACCTTACCAAAAACACTGACTAATTTACTTTTTGAATCCATAATTATATTTACCTTATTGTCAGTATAATACACGAAAAACAAACAACATAAACAACTACAAGTCAATCGAATTAACTTGAAAAAAGTGTGAGTTTGCCCTGTAAGAGACATAATAAAAGTTTGTTGATTTATCATTTTATTTGTCCTATTAAATATCGGCGAAGTGTTTTAACAGATGACGTTTCCTTAACATCTCGAGAGATTTGTTTAGAAATAGAGAAGCGTTATTATATTCGTTTTTTGGAGATTGGATTGGATGATAATCATGCTTATTTTTTGATTCAGAGTGTTCCAATGAATTCGCCCAAAAAGATAATTTCAACAGTAAAAAGTATCAGAGCAAAGGAAATATTCCGTTTGCACCCAGAAGTAAAAAGGCAATTATGGGGTGGTAAATTTTGGACAAGTGGATATTATGTTAATACGGTTGGGCAATATGTGAATGAAGAGGTAATAATAAAATATTTACAGAACCAAGGTCAAGCAAAAAATAAATATACGAAAATTCATTCAAGCCAATTAAGTTTGTTTTGATACCTCGATGGCTCTGTCTCGGGGTAGTTCATTTTTAAGAATAATTTAGCAGATCAAAATAAAAAAAGTTAATAGATCTAATTTTGTTTTTTCAGAAAACAGTTAGACTAATTAAAAGGAGAAAAACAAAATAAATCGTAAAAACTTGTTGTTTAGGTTTTTATTGTTTGTATCTCATTGTGAGTTTATATAAAAGCAACATTTTTACCCCTTATTTGGGAAAATACTTTGAACTAAACTAACTATTTTTGATATAAATGTTAAAAGAACTTTAACTTTTTGTTATAAAAAAACCTAAACTATGAAATTAAAGAAAACTACCTATCTATTAAAGCATCTGAAATTTATCACCTTTTGTATAAAAACATTTGATACAGGTGTTTCATTTATAGAACTACCGAATTCTGATTTTATTAAAAACAATTAAACTATTAAAAATGAAATTGTATTTTAAAATAATTATCATATTTAGTAGTATAATATTTTCAGGAAACACGATTAACGCTCAGGAAATTATTGTTAATGATGGTAGTTTAAAACAAAAAATAACGTTTATGGGAGCAGATTTTGAACGCTCTCAAAATTTTGTTCAAAAAGCGACTAATCCAAACGAACTTTTAGATTGGGCGTTTAATGATATTGAATTTAATTTATGTCGAGTTGCTTATGATAAAATTCAGAAAACTGAAAATCGCAAGTTTGAAGTAGAAGTAAATAATATAACTGCAACTGGAACCTATGTGCAATGGCAGTTATTAGATGCGGGAAATGGACATTATTATATTCAGAATGTTGGTTCAAATACACAGCTGCAATGTGTTGATACTAAATTGGATGATAATTCAGGTAATTTTATTTATTCTAGACCTGCAAATTCGTGTACTGGAACTTGGTGTAAATGGGAGTTTATTGAAAGTACTTCAAATCCAGGTTATTTTAATATTAGGAACGTAGGTTTAAATAAGTACCTGCAATCTACTGATGAATCTTCTGGAAACACAGGGAACTTTATTAAAGCAGTAGATGTTAATACAGCAAATGCAGAAGATGAAGCTTCATTGTGGTCTACTTCACAACAAGGTAGTTCTGCTACTAATATTTTTATTGACAACAAAGGGTTTGGAAAACGATTACGTTATACAGATGTTGACGAAATTGTTGAGAATATGGCATTTTACGATGATGCGATAGTAACTATGAAGACAATTAAGTCTATCAATCCTGATGTTAATTTTTTGGCTACGATGCGGTCGGATTACAATGGTTATAAAAGTGATAATTGGAATAATTTACCCAAGTATATATATAATTATTCATGTGTAGAAACCAATGATGCAGGTAGCTGTATAAGAACTTTAGGGAATAAGAGTTTTGATACTGATGCATATGGCGTTTTTTTGGCGGATTATTTAGAGTTAATGTTTGATAATGGTGTCGCAATCGACTATTTAGCAACTGCAAAAGAATGGACAAGTATAGTTACACCAGTACGTTCTCATGATGTCTATGTCAAATTAGTGAGTGAGTGTAATTTGAGAGGTCTTCCGATTCCAGAAATTATAGCTCCAGGGTCATGGTCCTTATCTCAAGGAGTTGTTTACGCAAACGACGTTGGTGATCTAGGATACGAAGATGAATACCATTCTTTTTCATCTCATAATTTAAATAGTGAGGATGATCTGTTTGATGATTTTGTTTTGGCAGCTACAGAATTAGGTAAAACGGCTTGGAACGACGAGACATCTGCTGGAGGAGGTTCAAGAACCAATGGTGTAAATCCTGATATAAGTTTAGCGATTGATGCATATATAGAAAAAACAAAATTATACCAAGGAGGCTTAATAGGAGAGTGCTTTTTTGAAATTAACTCTAGAGGAGTTGATTCGGAAACACGAACTATTTATTTTACAAAAGATACAGAGGCAAAAAGGTTACGTAGTTATTATATAATGAAAAACTTTGCTAATAATGTTGTTGATAAAAACTACACAGAAACCACAGTGTCTTCGCTTCAAGATACATATGCTATGTCGTTTAACTTAGATGGTGAGTTTACGTTAGTTGTTATTAATAATAGTGATATTAATCATGATAATGTGCCTATATCCTTTGATAACTTGCAATTAACGGGAGAGATTCAACAAATAGAATGGTTAAATACTTCAAGTGACGAAGGTGATAATACCACAATAATTAAAGAGGAGGATAATTTGTTTAGAACCAGCCTTAGGGCAAAAAGCATTAATATTTATACCTATAAGAATGATCTGCTTTCTACAGAAACTTTTGATGTAGAAGGGAGAGTAGAAATATATCCTAATCCAGTATCCGAAGACTTTATTAATGTTAAAATAGATAACTCTTTTTTAACACAAAAGATATCTTTTAAGTTAACTGATTTAAGTGGTAGGATTGTAAAACAAGGAATTTTGAACACGAATAAAAAAATTAATACAGGTTTTGGTTTAGTGGGTGTATACCTTTTACAGCTAAAATCTAGTTCATTTATTAAAACTTTTAAAGTTATAGTAAAACAACAATAAAGGTTTGTTTATTTGAGGTAAATAGTATCGAAAATGAAGTCAATATTTGTAGGCGTAAGCATATAGAAATAAGAAGGTGGTTTTTTTTATTTAGGTCTAAGTGCTTGTAAGTTAGTTATGATATAAGCGTTAGCGTATTAGGAATACTTTATGGGTGATAAGTATAATATACGTTAATTGTTTTAAGTAAATGATTAGAAAATTAAGAATAAATATGGATTGTATAAAAATATGATATTGCAACATTTTCACCTCTAATTTGATTTATTTATAGGCGTTAAACTTGTTGTTTTTCATGAAATTACAGTGTTTAAAAAATATTAATTATTTCAAGAAACCAAAATTAAATTTTAAATGATTATGAAAAACCAATTTAAAAAAAAGAAACATTATTCGTTCTTAAAAACAGAGAGAGTACCCATTAGAATATTAAAGTCATTATTTTGTGCTATTTTATATTGTTCTCCCGTTTTTTTGTTTGCAATAAATAATGATACTCTAGAAGTAGATGTTCAACAAAAAATCACCATTAAGGGTACTGTTGTTGATGATCAAGGAGTTCCTTTTACAGGAGCAACTATTATACAACAAGGAACATCTATTGGTACTATTGCAAATTTTGATGGTGAATTTTCTCTTAGAATAGATTATAATTCTAGTATTGAAATAAGTTATATAGGGTATAAAACAAAAGTTGTAAAAAATATTATAGATTTTTCTGCTATTAATGTAAAGCTAGAATTAGATATGACATCTTTAAACGAAGTTGTAATTGTTGGTTTTGGTAGGCAAACAAAGCAAACTGTGGTTGGAGCTATTGCATCAATTAAAGGAGCTGAATTAACCAAAGCGGGATCCGTAAGTACCATATCAGAAGCCTTACAAGGTTCAATTGCTGGTTTAACAGTGATAAACACAAGTGGAAAACCTGGAGCTGATGCTGGAGATATATATTTAAGAGGACGATCATCTTGGCAAGGAGATGGTGGCCCACTTACATTAGTGGATGGTATTGAAAGGGATATTAACAATTTAGATCCTAATGAAATAGAATCGATTACTGTGCTAAAAGACGCCTCTGCAACTGCTGTATATGGGGTTAGGGGTGCTAACGGTGTTATTTTGGTGACGACAAAAAGAGGTAAATTGGGAGAAGCAAAATTTAATTTCACGGCGAATATTGGATTTAAACAATCTACTGCCGAACCAAAATTTGCGGACTATATTACGGCTCAAAATTTATATAATGTAGCCGCTATGAACGATAATAATTTTACGCAATTAATTCCGGACTCTACTTTAGATGCTTGGATTGAAAATTATGATCAAAGAGGACCCGATAATATCTATTTTCCTGAAGTTGATTGGGTAGATGAGGTAATGGGCACAGGATTCGAACAAACATATAATTTGAATATAAGTGGAGGGTCTCCTTTGGTTAGGTATTTTGTGTCAGTTGGTTATAGGAATGATGGTGATATATTTAAAACAGTTGCGAATGATGAATATGATCCTGCTTTTGGATTGCAAAAATATAACTGGAGATCAAATTTTGATTTTGATGTAACGTCTACAACAAAATTAAGTGTGAATTTTTCTGGTAATTTTAGAGAAAGAACCCAACCAGGCTATCGTATTGATGGAGGGGGAGAAGATGGTTTTGGACAATCTATATTTTTTAATAGACTTTATGGGGCACCTAGAAACTTATATCCTATAACGTATGAAGATGGTTATGGTGAAAGTACTTCAGGAGAATCTAATATTTATGTGACTCTTAATGAAGGAGGGCAAAGAACGTACAAATATTTTCAAGGGTTTTACGATTTAGAATTAACACAAGGTTTAGATTTGATAACTAAAGGACTTAGTTTTAAGGGAAGTATTAATTATTCTTCTTCATCTAGTTATGAACAGAAAATTTTGCGTGTAGGTTTAGGTTCTTCAGATGTTGGAATTATTAGATACTCAAGAATCTATGACTATGCTAACCCTATAGTTGCACCTGATGGTACGGTTACTTATCCGTTATTGTCGGAGGTTCGTTTTCCTGATGACCTGTCACAAGGAAGTCCTGTAACTTCCAATACTCCTAGTTTGTTTTCCTATGGAAGAGTATTGAATTATAAGTTTCAGTTTAATTATAAAAGAAATTTTGGAGACCATTTTTTGGGGGCAAATGCTATTATGTGGAGGCAGATAAATACCTATAGAAATGGTTTAAGGCAAAAAAGAGAAGAATGGATTGGTCGTGTAAATTATTATTATAAAAAACGATATTTAGTAGAAGTTAACGGTTCTTATTCTGGCTCAGAAAAATTTGCTCCAGATAAAAGGTTTGGTTTCTTCCCTTCTATAGGTTTAGGTTGGGTTGCTTCTGAAGAACCATTTATTAAGAAAATTGCTGGAAATTGGTTAGATTTATTAAAAGTAAATTATTCATACGGTATTACTGGTGATGATGGAAACGTTCGTTTTCAATATATACAAACTTACTCTACAGCTGATAACGTTAATTTTGGGCTAGATAATTTAACAGGTTATGGACCAAGATATACTGAAGGAGCCCTTCCAAATGATAATTCTACATGGGAAGAAAGCCGAGTACATAATCTTAGTTTTAAATTTGAGGTTTTAAAAAAGTTAGATTTTGCTTTAGACTTATATAAAGAAAAACGAACAGGCATATTGATGGATGTTAGATTACCTACTTATCTTGGGATTTCAGATTTAGCAACTGGAAACGTTGGTGAAACTAAAAAACACGGATATGAACTTCAAGTAGGATGGAAAGACAATATAACCGATGACTTGAATTATGGAGTTAATTTTAGTACCTCTTTTACAGAAAATAGGGTTGTGTTTAGAAATGACCTTTTATATCAAGCAGATTATCTTAAACAGGCCGGAAAACCAATAGGTTGGTCTAGTAGATTAATAGAAGCAGGTCTTTATCAAAGTTTAGATGACATTTACAATGCTACAGCTCCTAGTTTAGGAGTTAGTCAAGGTAATTTAGTTCCTGGGGATGCTATGTATATTGATTATAATGGAGACGGAATAGTGTCAGCCGCTGATAACGTCATTATGGATAAACTTGAAATCCCTTTAAGAACCCATTCATTAAGGTTAAATTTAGGGTATAAAAACTTTGCGCTTTCTGCATTGTTTTATGGTGTATCTGATGTGTCTTATATAATCCCAAACAACTATTATTTTGATTTTAATACATATATTCAAGCAAATCAAGATGTAGTGAATAGTTGGACTCCTGAGACTGCAGAAACAGCTGAAAAACCAGCTTTACACCTGTCAAACATCCATAATAAAACTGCGAGTACGTTAACTTATGCGAATGGAGCTTATATCAGACTAAAAACAGCAGAATTCAGTTATAGATTTGATAAAGATATGATTAGTATGTTGCGACTTGATTCGGCATTAATATATATCAATGGAAATAACTTATATACATGGTCGTACTTAGATGATCAAATGGATCCAGAGAATAGTGGGGACGGGAGTTATCCAATTGTGAAAAGAGTTAGTTTAGGCGTAAGAGTTGGATTTTAATAATATTAAAGATGAAAACAAAAATATATAAAATAATTATGATGTTCGCTTTTATAAGCATTACATCATGTGAAGAATTTTTAGATGTAGATCCAGATTTTGGACTTACAGAGGAGGATGTTTTTTCAAGCTATGAAGCAACCAGAGGGTTTTTGGACAATTGTTATGAAGTATTAAATGATATTCATCATTGGCGAGCCCAAAACTTAACTAGAATGAATATAAACTGCCTTTCAGATGAGGCAGGTAGTCCATTTAATGGAAATATTGGTACCGTTTTAAATACAGGAGCTTGGTCTAATAGATGGACAGCTATAGGCGAAATTGGTTGGGGAGGAACTGCTAGTTTTGATACAGGTACTGTATTTAGAAATGCTTCATACTCAATTAGAATTACAAATAAAGTTATAGATAGATTAGTTAATGATCTAGTTCCAGGAGTAACCGAAGATCAAAAAAATGAATTGTTAGGGCAGGCTTACTTTTTTAGAGCATGGTATTATTTTCAAATTATACAACGTGCTGGAGGGATGCCTATTTTAAATACAGTTTATGCTTCAGATTCTGGAGACGATATGGATCTAGATAGGCTTACTTATTCTGAAAGCAGCGAATGGCTAATCTCCGATTTAGATCGAGCTATTGCATTATTACCTGGTGTTTGGAATGATGCTGAATTTGGTAGAGTCACTAAAGGAGCTGCAATGTCTCTAAAATCTATGGCTACACTATATGCAGCAAGTCCCTTAATGCAAAATAATATTACTAGTACACAATATCTTGATTATAGTCAAGAATGGTCAGAACGTGCTGCAGAGTATGCAAATGATGTTATTGAATATATTAATACAGGATCAGGTGGTTCTAACTTTAGGTTAATGAATGCCTCCGAATATAAAAACATTTTTTATACATCAGGAGTTAATGCTTCTCCAGAGTCTATCTGGTATCGATTAGATGCTGGTAAAAGAAATGTTAATAGAGGATTAAGGGTTAACTATTTACCTCAGCGTTTTTCTAGGGGAACTGGTAATGATGCCGCAGCATACTCTAACCCTACTCAAAATATAATTGATATGTTCGAAGTTATAAATGGTGCATCCGCATATCCAATAGATGATGCAAGGTCAGGCTATGATGCAAAGAACCCTTTTGTAAATAGAGATCCAAGATTGTACAATAATGTTTTGTTTCCGGGTCAAGAGTGGGGTGTAGATGGTTCTGGAGATAAAATGTATCAAGAATTGTATGTAGATGGAACAGATTATATTATACAATCAAATAGTGTTTATACTAAAAATAAATTCTTATCAGGGTATATGACGAAAAAATTCATATGGCCTGGAGCAACCGCATTTACCTGGGAGTTTTCGACGCATGAAGTAAATTCGGTCTATATTAGAGTTGCACAAATATATCTAGATTATGCCGAAGCAATGAATGAAGCATATGGACCTAATCAAGATCCTAAAGGATATGGATTAACTGCTGTAGATGCTATTAATATAATTAGAAATAGAGTTGAGATGCCAAATGTTCTTGCTGATTTTACAAGTGATAAAGAAATTTTTAGGGATAGAATTAGAAATGAACGCGCAGTAGAACTTATGTGGGAAAACCATAGATGGCATGATTTAAGAAGGTGGATGATTGCTGAAGAGGTGTTTGAAAAACCTATAAGGGGAGTATTAGCAATACCGCCTACAGGACACGAAGCTATAGTGGATAAAAGTACACTTGATTTTACATATGAATTTATCGATTTACTGTCAGAACAACGTGTTTTTGATTTAAGAAATTATTGGTATCCTGTATCTGAAACTGATGCGCTAGATTTGTATAACTATAAACAAAATCCAGGATGGTAATCAAAAAAACAATATTCATGAAGAATTATAAAATTAAATTATTATCAATTTTTTTTGTATTGCTGCTGGCTAACTTAGGAAGTTATGTGAATGCTCAAGAAAAAGTTTCGATATCTATTCAAACGATGTTAGTCGATGAAAATGACAACCCCATACCTAATGCCTTAATTGTATTAGGAGATGGTTTGGTAGAAACACATTCAGACAGAGATGGAAGATTTTCTATTAACACTACAACAGAAAATATTTTATTAATTAGTGCGAATGGTTTTGAAAGTAAAACATTTATTTTAAAAAATGTTTCTATAACAGAAAAGACGGTGTTACAAAGCGTACCATTATATTCTGAAGAGCAATATGTTTTGGAACTTCCTTTAAATGGAAATATAACCCAACGAGCTCTAACAGGAGCTATTAGTAAAATTAGTGGAGAAGAACTTGAATCACAACCAGATATCGTATTACAAAATGCGTTACAAGGTAGGTTGGCAGGCGTATCTACACGAATGACAACAAATGGATTAGGGAATAATCTTGCTAGTATATACGTTAGAGGTTTAGGTAGGTCAGATACAAATACAGCTATTACAGTGGTAGATGGTATAGAAAGACCTTTAGATTTTTTAAATGCAGAAGAAATAGAAAGTATTGTGGTTTTAAAAGATGCGACAGCAAAAATTTTGTACGGATCTCGTGCAGCTAATGGTGTCATTTTAGTTACTACTAAAAGAGGTCGTGTAAACACACAGGTTATTAAAGGTTCTATTGAATATGGTGCTAATATGAATACTCGAATGGCAGAGTATTTAGACAGTGCCGATTATGCTACGCTGTATAATGAAGCATTAGCAAACGATGGTTTTGCTCCTATGTATTCTGCGGAAGATATTGCAGGTTATAAAGCAAGTACAGGAGAAAATGACCTATTGTATCCAAACATAGATCATAATTCCTATTTTTTAAAGAATAGTGCAGAGTTTAGAAAAGTGAATTTTGAATACTCTGGTGGAACGAATGAATCCCAATACGGTATTTATCTTGGTTATATTGGTAATGATGGTATTGAAAAAATTGGAGAAAATGTTACACAAGATAGAGTTAATGTAAGAGGTAATTTAGATTTTAAGATAACGGATAATCTTGTTGGTCATATTGGTGGTAATGGTATTATAGAATCTAGAAATTGGGGAAAATTAGGTCAAGACGAGGTATTTGCTAAAATTAATACAGAAAGACCAAACGAATTCCCTTTAGTAATTATAGACCCTAATTTTAGCGGGGAAGCATCATCATTGGGAAATGAAGTTATTCCTCCTCTAGGTGGTTCTTTTCAAAACAGAACGAGTCTTTACGGAGATATGATATATGGTGGGTATCAAGAATATCAGTATTTTTTTGGACAAACTAATTTTGGATTAGATTGGGACTTAAATAATACGGTTAAAGGCTTATCTGTAAATACGCTACTTACTTTTGATAACTATCAATACCATGCCGCAGATCAAATAAGTAATCCTATTCGTTATGCGATTGTCGAAAATGAGGATACTGCATCTTTAGATTATATAAAATTAAATAATAGAATAATTGAGCGTAACAGAACAGAAAGAGGAAGTAGTATTACTAGATCATTAGGCTGGATGTTCAATGTAAATTATGAAAAATATATCAATCAGGATAACAAACTTAATGCAGCTTTGTCTTATTTCTATTATTCAAATGAATTAAATACCAGACGTCAACATATTAGAAACTCTAATACGACATTAAAAACAAACTATGCCTATAAAAATAAGTTGTATGTAGAGTTAACATTTGCTCTAATGGGGAGTAATAAATTTGTGGGTGAAAATAAGTATTATTTATCTCATGCAGTCGGTGCTGCTTGGGTACTTAGCGAAGAAAAGTTTTTGGTAAATAATACAGCTTTAAATTTTCTTAAATTAAAATCTAGTTATGGAGTAATGGGTTATGATCGATCTACAGGTTTTTATTTATACGAAACCAGATATTCTGATAATGGTTCTATAAGTTTAGGAGAAAGGAACACTAGTAGCGCTGATAGATTAGGCTTTGATAATTTTGGAAACCCCGATTTAGAATGGGAAAAATCTAAAGAATTTAATATTGGAGTGGAAGGATTGGCTTTTGATAAAACGTTACGGTTCGAGTTAAATTATTTTAATCAACAAAGAGAAGATATTATTTTATCTAGTCCTTCTACTACAACATCTGATATCGTTGGAGTAGCAAGAACACCTGAGAATTTAGGTGCTGTAACAAATAATGGTATTGACGGAAGCATAAATTGGCTCAAGGATTTTGGAGAATTTAAATTAAACTTAGGTGCTAACTTTTTAGTGTCTAAAAATGAAGTAATATCAGGAGATAATTTAAATAATGAAGATGATTATTTAGACAAAACAGGTAGATCTACTGATGTTACTTGGGGGTATGTGTCTAATGGACTTTTTAAAACTCAAGAGCAAATAGACAGTGCTCCTATTCAAACATTAGGGCCTTATGGTATTGGAAATATTTCTTATAAAGATTTGAATAATGATGGTGTTATAGATGAACTGGATAGAAAAGCAATTGGTAAAAGTTTTCCAAGTGCCAGTTTTGGAATTAATATAAACACTCAGTATAAGGGCTTTGGGTTATATATATTAGGAGTTGCAGAAACAGGAAGAGATATGATTAAGAACAGTGTCTATTATAGAAATAGTGGTCAAGGTAAGTATTCTGTTTTAGCTTCCGATAGGTTTCATCCGGTAAACAATCCTGATGGTTCACAACCAATATTAACAACTCTAAGTTCTAATAATGATAATCAGACATCAACTTTTTGGATGGAAAATGCAGCCTTTTTTAGATTAAAAAATGTAGAGTTGAGTTATGCCTTCTCTAATGATTTAAATGTGGCTAAAAAAACGAGGTTTTATGTTAGAGGAACTAATCTTTTTGTTTTGTCTAATGTTAAAGATGTAGATCCTGAAGTACCTAATTCAGGAGTAACAAATTACCCTTTATTTAGAACAATTACAGCTGGTGTTACAGTGTCATTTTAAAAAATAGAAAATATGAAAAACAGTTTTATAAAATATATATTTATTGTGTTAGTTACACTAAATATATCTTGTGAGCTAGATACAGTGATAGAAGATACTTTTGATGAAGATACAGTTTTTAGTCTTCCCGATTATACAGAGGGATTACTATTAAATGCCTATGGAAACTTAGCCAATACCGTTATTTCTGACTATGGGAGCGATTATTTAGATGCAGCCACTGATAATGCGGTAACCAATAATTATACTGGTGGAGTTTATCGCTTGGGTGCGGGAGGCTTAACAGCAAATAATAATGTCGTTGGAAGTTGGGACAATGCTTATAATCAAATAAGTAATGTTCATTTGTTTATGGAAAATGGATTAGGAGATAATGTTATTTATAATATTACATCAGAAACAGCAGATCAACTAAAAAGAGACAACCTAAAGGGAGAAGCATTCTTTTTAAGAGCATGGTGGAGTTTTCATTTATTACAAGCTTATGGCGGAAAAACAGCTAGTGGTGATGCATTAGGGTATCCTATTATTTTGAGATCTGCAACAGAAGAAGAAGCAGTAGATTTAGAAGCCGTTAGAAGAAATACGTATGAAGAGTGTGTTGTACAGATTATTAAAGATATAGATTCTTCAATAGTGTATCTTCCTTTAACTTATACGGGCACTGATCCAACAATAGGGGTTGCTAATGTAGGACGTGCTGACCAAAAAACAGCATGGGCATTAAAGTCTAGAGTGTCTTTATATGCAGCAAGTCCAGCATATCAATCGGATGATATTGTTTCGCTTACAGATATGGGACAATTTTCGGTAGTAGATCAAACAAAATATATTGATAAGTGGAGTAGAGCAGCAATAAATTCACAAGAAGCTATAGACGTTGTTGGAGCTTTTTCAAGTCTTACTACTGGTAATTTTGTCTCTTGGACAACTCCTGGAGAGTTTATTTGGAGAAGCTATTTTACGTCGAGCACTTTAGAAACCAATAACTATCCGATTTCAGAAAGAGGAGCCGCAAGAACAGGTCCTTCTCAAAATTTAGTCAATGCTTTTTATTCTAAAAACGGGTATCCAATAAGCGATGTAAGATCAGGTTACGACCCTAATAACCCTTATGAAAATAGAGACCCAAGGTTATATATAAACGTTTTGTTTAATGGTAGTAGCTTTAATAACAGGAATTTAGATATTTATGAAGGAGGAATAGATTCTAGAACAATTTATGATCGGAATACAAGAACAGGTTATTATGTAAGAAAATGGTTAAATCTAACAGCAGGCTTAATAAGTGTGGATAATTCCTCTTACGGTCAACACTATAATCCTTACTTTCGTAGAACAGAACTTTATTTAAACTTAGCAGAAGCAGCTAATGAGGCTTATGGACCTAATAATGTTGGAGTTGGTATTTCTCAGACAGCTGTAGATATTATTAAATCAATAAGAACTAAAGCAGGAATTACAGATAATACATATGTAGATGAAATAGCGGCTTTAGGAAAAGAAGATTTTAGAATTTTAATTCAACATGAAAGAAGGTTAGAATTAGCTTTTGAAAATCATAGATATTTTGATTTAAGAAGATGTTTATTGCCTTTGGAAGAGACTGTAACAGGTGTTAAAATAACTAAAAATGATGATGATACATTAAGTTATGAAGAAGTAGATGTTGAAGAAAGAAAATATGGAGGCATAAAATATTATTATGCGCCGTTACCATATGACGAATTGACTAAATCCCCCAATTTGATAAATAATTTAGGTTGGTAATTATTAATATAAAAATATAATAAAGATGAGTATAAAAAAAATGTATATCGTATTAATTATGATGGGCGTTGCGGTTAGTTCTTGTGAATCTTACGGAGATCTCATTGAAGATTTTGATTATACAACGGTTTACTTTTCTAGTCAGAAACCATTAAGGAGTATTGTGTCTTATGATGAAATGCAATTTAAAGTTGGTGTTGCATTAGGAGGGAAAAGAGAAAACAACATAGACGAGTATGCGGATTTTGAAATTGATGAATCCCTTTTGACTAGTGTCAGTGGAGCCGATGCTTTTACCTTATTGCCTGAAGCTTATTACGAATTAAGTAATACTTCTACAATGGTAATTTCGAGTGGTAGTTTTATTGGTGATGTTACAGTAACCTTAAATAGAGATTTATTTACAAATGATCCACTGGCAGTTCAAAACACTTATGCACTACCTCTAAAAATAACAAACTCTTCTTTAGATTCTATAGGAGGTTTTAATCCTGATGGATCAATTTTAGATATTCCTAAAGATTATACTATTTTGGTTGTAAAATATATAAGTCAATATACGGGAATTTATTATTATACAAGTATTCAAAATGAAGTTGATGACACAGGGGTAATTCTTGAGCAAATTATTTATAATGAGGATAACCTTACTGATGTAAGAAGGGAACTTACTACGGTAGATAGAAATTCTGTACTGATACCATCTGGTATAGGGTCGATATCCGATGAAAATTTTGTGATCAATATCGATGAAACAGATAATAGTATAGTTTTGGATTCACCAAGTTCAGGTATTTCTAATTTTGTTGGAACAGGTATTGTAAATGAAGACCGATCTATGACATTAAGTTATTCTTATACAATTGATAGTAAAAATTATGAAGTCGAAGATACGTTAACTTTACATCGTCCTGTAGAAGAGGAATTGGGTTTTGAGGAGTGGTAAAAAGTGAATCTAATAATTAAAAAAGAAATCATTTAGAAAGTGTAATTTTTTAAATGATTTCTTTTTTTTTAAGTGAGTAATACAAATAAATTTAAGAGTGGTTAATAATAAATTTGAATTGTTTTTTTCTTTAGATTAAATGAAAAATATAAGCATAGCCGTAGGTTACGGTTCTATTTTATTTGAAATATAAAGGAAATAGAAACTAATTTAATTAATAATTTTGATGTTTATTTGATATAATATAAATCAAACGTTAATAAATATAATTATTTTATTGTTATGCATTATAGAAAACAGACACAAAGACGATTCTTTTTATTGGCTACTTTTTTGTTGTTATGCACTTCTTTGTTATTCTCAAATAACCTAAAATTAGGTTCTCTTTTTCAAGAACATATGGTTTTGCAAAGAAATATCCCAATTAAAATATGGGGGGAAGCTTTGGCTAATAATTTGGTTATAATTAAATTAAAAAACAAAACGGTAAAAGTATACTCTGATAGTTTAGGCTATTGGAATGCAACACTACCCAAATTTAAAGAAGGAGGTCCTTTTATTTTTAAAGTGAGTTCAGCTAATGAATTTGTTGTTTTTACAGATGTAATGATTGGGGAAGTGTGGGTTTGTGCAGGTCAATCTAATATGGTTATGCCTCATAAAAACATACAAGAAATACATGTTTTTGATAAGGAATCAAAAAACATACGCACTTTTGAAGTACCTCGTACGGGCTCTTTTCATAAGGAAGATTTTATTACAAATGGAGTTTGGGAGTTAAAGAATCCGTCTAGCGCTGTAGCTTTTTCTTTTTCTTATTTTTTAGAAAAATATGCGAATGTACCCATAGGGATTATCTTAACAGCTTGGGGAAGTTCGTCTATAGAAGGATGGATGCCAGCTGATTTGACTAAAAAATTACCACACTTTAATCGTATTATGAAAGAATTTTATTCTGATAGGGATAAACAGAAACGTATTGAATTAATTCTCAGTTCTAAAGAGACTAGAAAAAGGAAAGATGATATTTTTTTAAGAACACAACCAAATATTATTTTTAATGCCATGATGAATCCATTGATCCCTTATACTTGTCGTGGAATTGTATGGTATCAAGGAGAGTCAAATTCTAAGACAAAAGACGGGATGTTGCAATATGGTCAATCGTTTCCTGTTTGGACGACATATTTAAGAGATCGTTGGAAACAGAAATCGTTTGACTTTATAGTAGTTTCTCTTCCCGGATATATTGGTAAAAAAGATAAGAAACCTCGTTTCGATCCTGAAAGCCCAACTGAAGATTCTTGGGCATGGATGCGTGAGTCACAATATTCCTTTGCAAATTTAGCGAATACTGAAGTAGTAACAACGATTGATTTAGGAGAGGCATTTAATATTCACCCTAAAGATAAATTACTGATTGGTGAAAGAATAGCTCTTTTGGCAGAAAAATCTACTTTAAATAGAAAAGGAATTACAGATGGTCCTAAGCTTAAAAAATATAAAATTAAAAATAATGAGATTATACTAAAGTATTACAATTCAAAAGGACTTAAAACGGTAGACGGAAAATCTCCCAAGGGATTTTGGATTTCAGGGGAAGATAAAGAATGGTTTAAGGCAGAGGCTAGGATAGATGCTAATAGGATTATTCTTAAATCTATAAATGTAGATGCTCCAATTCATGTTCGTTATGCTTTTTCTGCAAAACCTAAGGTTAACTTAGTCAATAACAAAGGTCTTCCATCTAGACCTTTTAGAACAGATAAGTAGAAATACTTGAAAACAAAGGTTTATTATAGTTGAAATACTTTTAAAATAAAGGTAGTCCTGTTGAGTTAGAAATGTTAAGGATGAAGAATTCAATTAGGTTTTATAGTTGAGATTGTTGATTAAACTTTCGGTAGTAATTTATTTTAATACAGAAAGTTTTTTTTAGATATAATTCATTATAAATGAATTAAAAAAAACAAAATAAGCTGCAATATTTCTGCGATAAATAAATATATATAATTATTAGATAATGAAAAAAATTATTCTTTATGCATTGTGCATTACATCAATAGGTTCACATGCCCTAAATTCACAAATTAATGACAATAAGAGACCAAATTTTTTATTTGTATTAGTTGATGATCAATCTCCTTTTGATTTAAAAATTTACGATGGGAAATCAATTTTAGAAACCCCCAATATAGCTAAATTAGCAAGAGACGGTATGGTTTTCGACAGTGCTAGACATATGGGTTCAATGAATGGAGCTGTTTGTACCCCGTCACGTCATATGATTATGTCAGGACGTACCGTATGGAATCTCCCTGCTAGTGCAGGTTATAAAAAAGCCATCTGTCCAGATAGTCTAGAACTTCAAACCATTGGAGCAGTCTTTAACCAGGCAGGATACAAAACAATGAGAACCTGTAAAAAAGGAAATTCTTATGCCGATGCAAACGAACAATTTACTGTTGTTCACGATGCAACAAAACGAGGAGGAACCGAAGAAACTGGTAGTGCATGGCATTCTAAACAAGTTCTTAATTACCTGAGCGATAGACAGGTGAATGAGGAAAAAAATCCTTTCTTTATTTATTTTGGTTTTTCTCATCCGCATGATGTTCGTAATGGTACTCCCGAGTTATTAGAAAAATATGGAGCTGTTAATCATACTGATAAAAACAGCCTTCCTCCAGCAAATCCTAAACAACCCTCTTTACAGGATAATTATCTTCTAAAACACCCGTTTTTCCATGGACACAAGAACTTAAGAGATGAAGAACGAGTGAGTGGTGTTTGGAAAAATCGAGATGAACAAACTATACGTAATGAGTTAGGACGAGAATATGCCTGTGCTGAAAATATTGATATCCAAATAGGTAAAGTTCTTACTAAACTGGAAGAAATGGGCGAGTTGGAAAACACTTATATTATTTATACTTCCGATCATGGAATTGCAATTGGTAGACATGGTTTAACAGGAAAACAAAATTTGTATGAACATACTTGGCGTGTGCCTTTTATAGTTAAAGGACCAGGAATTAAAGCTGGAAAAAATGTTGAAGGAAACATTTATTTATTAGATATTTTACCTACCGTTTGTGACTTAGCTGGGATTGAGATTCCTAATTCAGTACAAGGGCTTAGTTTTAAACCTGTATTAGAAGGAGAAAAAGATAAAATAAGAGACGTGATGTATGGAGTTTATTGTGGAGGCTCGAAACCAGGGATGCGAAGTGTTACAAAAGGAGATTGGAAGTTAATAAAATATGACCTTATGCAGGGAACCATTCACAAAACACAACTTTTTAATCTAAAAGAAAATCCGAATGAGTATTTACCCGAACATAAAAAAACAGGTGAAATGGAAACTAATCTAGCCAGTAATCCCTTATATGCAGTCAAATTAGGGGAAATGGAATCATTGCTGCTAGAACAAATGAAAACAAATAACGACCCTTATAGGCTCTGGGATCAAAAGGAATAATTATTTCAAGAGTTTCGTTTGTCTTGTGACGTATGCTACTGAATTTATTCGATTTGGAATAGGTGTATGATTTAATTTAAAAATAAAAAGGAATTTAGAGATATGGATAGAAAAGAATTTATAAGCTTGTCCTTGATGGCAGGTGCAGGAGCAATGTTATTTAATAGTTGTACTATGGGTAGTAGTTCTAGTATACCAAACTATTTAAGAGAGTACAAAGATTTATATAAACAAAATCCACGCGAGGCGGCTACTCAATGGTTTAAAGAAGCACGTTATGGACTGTTTATTCATTATGGTTTGTACTCTATTTTAGGTAGACATGAATGGGTAATGCGTAATGAAAAAATACATGTTGCAGAATATGCTAAGTTAAAGGATGAATTTACCGCCGAAAAATTTGATGCAGATTTTATTACAGATTTGGCACTTGAGGCAGGGATGAAATATATAAATATTACGACACGTCATCATGATAGTTTTTGTTTGTGGGATACAAAGTTTACAGATTTTAACAGTATGAATTCACCTGCAAAACGAGATTTGGTAGCTGAATTATCTGAGCAATGTAATAAAAAAGGTTTGGCACTTTTTTTATATTATTCTCATGGCCGAGATTGGCGTCATCCACATGCGCCAAACAATGATAAATGGAAAGGAGCAGCACGTCCTGATTACGAAACGAAAGAGCCCTATTATAAATATGGAGAGGAGCATGATTTAAATGTATATCTAGACTTTATGTCGAATCAAGTAAATGAGTTACTAGAAAATTACAAAGATATTGCTGGAATCTGGTTGGATGGATTTGCTACTCCTGCCTCTGGAGATCATTCACTTTTTAAGTGTCAGGATTTATATGATTTAATTCATAGCAAACAGCCACAAGTATTAGTTTCTTACAAACAAGGACTTTTAGGGACTGAAGATTTTCTTGCACCAGAACGTAAATATAAACAAGGGGAGAAAATAGAGAAGCCATTAGAGATATGTGATCACCTTCAACGAAAAGGATGGGGGTATCTTTCTTCTCAAGATGGTAATCATAAATCGAAAGAAGAAGTGATTAAGATGTTGAAAAAGGCAGATAAATACCCTGCGAACTTATTATTAAACACAGGACCATTACCTAGTGGAGAGATTCCTCCTGAAGACGTAAAGGTTTTGCGTGAAGTTGGGAAAGAAATTAAATTGCGTGGATGGGATAGTATTCTTAGCTAATTTATTGTGCCTAAAGGAAAAACCACAAAAGACACATTTAAATTCATTAAAAATTAATTCATGAGTTATTCAAAAATTTATAATATCGTTCAATATAAAACACTCAAATTAGTGTGTTTTATTGTTTTAATAGGCATTATTTCTTGTGAGAAATCAAGTGAGATAATTACTGTTGAGTCTTTGTTAAAAGACATGATAAATCTTGAAAAAATAGCTCAGTTTCCTGATGATAATTTTAGGTTAAAGCAGCAAAGTAGTTATAACAGAGCATCAATAAACCCAAAAGATACAATTGGATGGTTTATGAATAAAGATTTTAACAGCAATGAAAAAGATCATAATTTTGTCAGGATTGAAGAAAAAAACGGGAAAAAAGAATGGGTGTTAATGGAACACAAAGGAGCAGGGGCCATTGTGCGAACTTGGATGCCTTTTCAAAGTGCCTCAAAATCAAAAACAAATAGTATTATTAAATTCTATTTGGATGGCTCAGATACACCTGCTTTAGAAGGAAATATGTTAGATTTATTAAATGGAAATGGTATTTTCCCTTTTCCATTAGCTCATAAATCATTACGTTCAGCTGTATCTTTTTTTCCTATTCCTTATGCTAAAAGTTGTAAAATTACAGTTACAAAACGTCCATTTTTCTTTCAATTTACCTACAGAGAATATCCTTTGCAAACAAATATAAAAACCTTTACGCTAAAAGACTTTGAGTTAGCAAAACAAACAATTCAAAAGGTAACTTCAACTCTTTTGAATTCAAAAATTGAAATTAAACTCCCAGATACCTTCAGTCAGCTTGAACCAAACCAAGAGAAAATTTTTTATTTGCCAAAAGGTGAGGCTGCTTTAAAAAATCTTTCTCTTAAATTATCAGAATATAAAGATTCGACAATTACACGTTTTGTAATTATTAAAATGAACTTTGATGGAAAACAAACCGTTTGGTCACCGATAGGAGATTTTTTTGGCACAGGAGTTGGTTTACATCCTTTTAAAGGTTGGTATAGGAAAGTTGCAGAAGATGGAACTTTGTCATGTAGATGGGTGATGCCTTATCAAAAGGAAGCAACTATTTCTATAGTTAATCTTAGTGAAAACCCGATAAATTTTAAATTAGAAACTCTAGTAGAACAGTGGGAATGGGATGAGAATTCTATGTATTTTCATGCAGGTTTTCGTCAGCAATACCCTGTTTCTACGCGTCCTTTTTCAGATTGGAATTATATTACTATTAAAGGAAGAGGTGTATATGTAGGTGATGCACTTACTGTAATGAACCCTGTTAAAAGATGGTGGGGAGAAGGTGATGAAAAAATTTATGTTGATGGAGAAAAATTTCCATCAATTTTTGGTACAGGAACAGAGGATTATTACGCCTATTCTTGGGGAGGAATAAGTACAGATTTTTATGAACATCCATTTCATGCACAACCGAGAAGTAATGTTTATAACAAATTAAATCGAAAAACTACAAACGAAAAAAACACACAAGGTTATAGTACAGAAACAAGAACAAGAGCTTTAGATGGTATGCCATTTCAAAGTTCTCTAAAATTAGATATGGAAGTATGGAGTTGGACAGATTGTGATATGCAATATGCCGTTGGTATGTATTGGTATGGTGATGCTAATTCAATAGCTAATATTAAGCCTGTTCCAGAACAAGTTTCAATATTTCCAAAATGGTAATGTTTCTATTTTATTAAACTTAAATACAAATATCAGGATGAAAATAACACTAATATTTCTATTTATAATGACTATTTTTTTGATTTGTTTTACGAGTTGTAAGACAATACAAGAAAAGAAAGCGGTGTCTAAAAGACCAAATATTATTTTTGTTATGGCAGATGATTTAGGTTACGGTGACTTAGGTTGCTATGGTCAATCTAAAATAAAAACTCCACATTTAGATAAAATGGCAGCTGAAGGGATTGTTTTTTTTAACCATTATTCAGGGTCAACGGTATGTATGCCTTCTCGCGCAAGTTTATTAACAGGTTATGATCAAGGACATGCAAGTGTTAGAGGGAATCCAGTTTGGACCCAAAGCGGCACTCCTGTAAACCTTAAACCGAATGAATTAACAGTTGCAAATGAGTTGAAAAACATTGGGTATCAAACCGCCATTATTGGAAAATGGGGGCTTTCAGAAGGAAATTCGAAACAAAATATGCCATCTAATCATGGATTCGATTATTTTTTAGGATATAAGAAACACAGTGATGCGCATCATTATTATTGGGATACATTATATGTTAATAATGATCCTTATATTCTTAAAGGAAATAATTATAAACTCAAACAAGGAAAATATACACATGATGTATTTATCAATGAAGCATTGCGTTATGTAGAACAGGAAAAGCACAATCCCTTTTTTCTTTATTTAGCGTTAACGATACCACATCTTGAATTGACTGTTCCTGAGGAGTCTAAAGAGCCTTATTTGGATCTAGGATGGCCCAAACGTAAAATGAATACCAAAGGGCATTATAAGAATGATGAAGAAGGAAACACAACCTATGCGGGTATGATTTCTAGAATGGATAAAGATATGGGGAGGTTGTTTTCTAAACTAAAAGAACTGGGGATAGATGAAAATACAATTGTTTTTTTTACCAGTGATAATGGACCTGAATACGAAAAGATAGATCGATTTTTTAATAGCAATGGTGAGCTAAGGGGAGGGAAGCGTGATTTATATGAAGGAGGTATTCGTATTCCTTTTATAGCTAGATATCCTGGAAAGATTGCTCCAAACTCTAAAAGTGATCATATTTCTGCTTTTTGGGATTTTTTGCCTACGGTTTGTGAATTAGTAGGGGTTCAGCCCTCAAATAATGATATTAATGGAATTTCTTTAGTTCCTGAATTGTTTGGAAGGTCTGAAGATCAGGAAATACATGATCATCTATACTGGGAGTTTAATGAAAGGCAAGGTCCTATTCAAGCAATTCGACAAAATGATTGGAAATTGGTATGGAAACACGAAGGAAAACCAGAACTGTATAACCTTTCAAATGATATAGGAGAATCAAATAACCTAGCTATAGAAGAGCCACAAAAGTTAAAGGAATTGATGGAGTTATTAAAGAAATCAAGAACAGAACACGAAGAATTTCCTCTTGAAACTAGAGCTTTGGCTATTGAAAAAAGAAAAAAATGAAAAAATTTAGTTTATTATTTACATTGTTAATATCTTTTAATGCCTCTTCTCAGGATATAGAAACAATTAAAATCAATATAGATACTACTATTGAATACCAAACTATTCATAATTTTGGGGCTTCTGATGCCTGGTCTACACAATTTGTGGGGAACTGGACAGTTATAAAAAAGAACCAAATAGCTGATTTATTATTTAGCTTGGAGGTTGATATAAATGGGACTCCTTATGGAATAGGATTGTCTTCTTGGCGTTTTAATATTGGGGCTGGCAGTGCTGAACAAGAAGAGAAAAGTGATATTAAAGATGAATGGAGAAGATCAGAATGTTTTTTGAATTCTGATAATTCCTATAACTGGGATAAACATATAGGGCAACAATGGTTTTTAAATGCCGCAAAAGAAAGAGGAACAAGGGATTTTGTTGGTTTTGTAAATAGTCCTCCAATTCTTTTTACTAAAAATGGTAAAGCTTATTCTAATGATGGATTAACATCAAATTTAAAAGAAGAGAGTTATTTAGATTATGCTGTTTTTTTGAAGGATGTTACAAATTACTTTTCAAATAAGTATCAGATTGATTTCAAATATATAAGTCCGTTTAATGAACCTCAATGGGAATGGAAAAATAATAATCAAGAAGGTTCACCTTGGAATAATAGTGAACTAAAAAATGCTACTAGAATAATAGATTCAATTTTTATTGCAAATAATCTTCAAACTAAAATTGAAATAACAGAAGCAGGAGCAGCTGATTATTTGACTGGTGAAAAGGAAAAATTCAAAAATAGAAGTAATCAAATTGAAGAGTTCTTCAATCCTAATAGCAATAATTTTATTGGGAATTTAAAAAGTGTTGCTCCTAAAATTGTTGGACATAGTTATTTTACAACTTGGAATGTACAGAAATTAAAAAACGAAAGAGAAAAAATAGCTAAAAAACTTCAAAAGTATCCAAACTTGGAATATTGGATGACTGAATATTGTGTACTTGAAAACAATGAAGAAATCAAGGGTAAAGGAAAAGGTTTAGGGATGAAAACAGCTTTGTATGTGGCAAGAGTTATTCATTCTGATTTGACAATAGCCAATGCTTCTTCTTGGTATTGGTGGTTGGCAATGAGTCCATACAATTATAAAGACGGGCTAATATATATTGATAAAAATAAGGAGGATGGTAGTTTTCAAGAATCCAAATTATTATGGAGTCTTGGTAATTATTCAAGGTTTATTAGACCTAAAGCAAAAAGAATTAAAGTAGATTATAATGGTTATAACTCTATTGATAATTTGAGTAATGGGGTTCTAATATCTGCTTTTGAAAATAGTGACGATAGCTTGGTTATTGTGCTTGTAAATCAAAAAAATGATGAAATTTTCATTGATTTAGAGAGTGTGAAATATGATTCTATAAAACTATATATTACTAATAAAATCAATAATTTGGAATTACAGAAAATTAACCTGAATAAAAAGATTATAAAATTAACGGCGAATTCTGTAAATACGATAGTTTTTGAATAAGAAATTTATAGGTAATTAGAGTTAGTCTTACAAATAAATATTGAGGGGTAGAAACTCGTTGAAGCGAAAACACACGCGTCAAGCTTCTGTAATTTAACGCTGTCTGCTAGTTTTATAAATCATTTCAAAATTGAGAGAATTTTTAATTCACTTAATGTAT
This sequence comes from Flavicella sp., assembly GCF_037132785.1. Taxonomy (GTDB): domain Bacteria; phylum Bacteroidota; class Bacteroidia; order Flavobacteriales; family Flavobacteriaceae; genus Flavicella. Next base: position 24,584 of record NZ_JBAHZZ010000050.1, read on the forward strand.
TATACTGAAATAGGTTGACCTTTTTTAAGGTTAATATTTTAAGACCGTTGCATAATGCTCTTTTCAGTTTTAGATTTCAATTTTGACTTTTTAAATCTAATTTTTTTTTCTTCTTATTTTCATTGTTTATGTTAGTTATGGATCTATTTAAGACCGTTGCAAGGTACATGACAAAAACAAACATCCAAATTTAGGATATAAATCATTGTTTGTTAGCTTATTAAGATGTATATTCAAGCCATGAAACTACAAATAACACCTACTTTTGCAGATAGCATTTGTGATTTACG
>NZ_JBAHZZ010000055.1:0-48306 GCF_037132785.1 Flavicella sp.
ATCTTAACTCCGATTTAAAATATGGACTCTCTGATAAACCACCTCCTAAGACACAAGAAAAGATGAAGGAAAATTTAGAAAATCACATGAAAACACTTCAAAATGATAGCAAAAGGGTAGTCAAATATTTTAAACATCACAGAATAAAATATGCTGCGTAAAACTAACGATATATAGATGAGAGGTTAATAAAAGTGTGAGTCTTCCCTGAGTGGTAATTATAAACACCTTCTTTATAAATATTTTAGCTTTGTTACTCAAACTATCTAAGTCAAAAGATTATATTTGTTCTTCAAAAAATTAATTAAAAATCAAATAACTATGTGGTACGAATGTAAAATAAAATATAGCCGAATTGACGAAGATGACAGAGTAAAAACATTCAACCAACCTTATTTATTTGACGCTATGTCTTTTACAGAAGCCGAAGCAAGAGTAAATGAAGAAATGGTTCAGTACATCTCTACTGAGTTTAAAATCACAAATATCAAAGTAGCAAACTTTGCAGAAATCTGTCCAAATGAAGCAGGAGATAGGTGGTTTAAATGCAAATTATCTTGTATTACTTTAGATGAAGAAAAAGGTTCTGAAAAAAGAGCAAACTCTTATATACTTGTACAAGCAAACGATGTAAAAGATGCTTACGATATTTTAGCTGCAAGCTTAGCTGATACTGTTAGTAATTTTGAAATTCCAAGTGTGGTAGAGTCTCCTATTTTAGATGTATTCCCTTATTACGACGGAGAAAAAGAAGCTCCTTTAAACGAAGAAGTTCCTGAAAATCTACGCCCACTAGAACCAAATGATTCTTTTGAAGGAAACAACGAAAACGCTATAAATGAGAAAGAAGAGATTCAGGATTAATCAACGATGGTAGATTTTCAATAATAAATAACCCGAGTAACACATCATCTAAAATAAAAATAGCCCAGTGATATCACACTGGGCTATTTTTATATTGAAAACAGTTTCTGTTCTTATAAAGAATCTATCTTTGCTGTTGTTTCTTTTTGTTTATCATACATTTCAAGAAGTTCATACAAACCAACCAAAGTATTCAAAGTCCCTTCGCTATTAGGTTGCAACTCTAAAGATTTTTCAAAGTAAGGTAATGCTTCTTTATATACCTCTTTTTGTTTTAAATAAAGTTCATCGTACTTTTTAAAGTTTGATAAGTTTTCATTCATTTCATCAATTATCGGTTTTGTTTTTTCCAAGATTACGACACCTATGTTATTGTAAGCATCTGCATAGTCTGGTTTTAATTCAACCGCTTTTTTAAATGACTCTAATGATTCTTCAAGATATCCTTCTTCTAAGGTAATAACTCCAACATTATAATACAATTGTGGGTCATTGGGCTGAATAGATATCGCTTCTTTTAAACCTGCTAAGAATTTTTCATTATCCCCTAATTTATAATAAATATTTGCTTCACTTATAACGAGTGTATAATCATTCGGGAAAGATTTTTTCGCCTTAGCAATTGCATCTAATGCAGCCTGATCATCACCTTTTGCGATATAACTCAACGCAATGTTTTTTGCTATATCTCCAGTTCTTGATTTAGTCATAATAACTTCTGGCTCTATAGCTACCTTCATAAGAACCTGTCTGTCCATTTCTACTTTAGTTCCAAAATTCAAGTATTCATTATCCACAACATTTTTAGCTCTAAATTTCTTAAAAATCCCTGTATACTCTAATTCCAATAATTTCTTATACAACATGATCGAACGATCATAGTCATTATCGTAATAAGCAGACAGAGCTGCATTGTCTAAAAAAGAAGTATCCTTTTTACTAAACATATAAACCTCTTCAAATTGAATACTTGCTTGCTTGTAGTTTTTATCACCATATGATTCTGACCCTGACTTTGCAGTTTCTTGAATAAAATCACTCAAAAAAACCTCTGATTCATTAAGGTACTTATCAGAACCTATTTTCTTTTCAAAAGCAATTAGTTCTTTGAAAGCTATAGCTGCTGACTTGGTGTTTTCTCTATTTTCACCATCACCATAAATAGACTTTGCTTTCAAATAGTAGTATTTTTGTTTCAGTTTGTCTTTGGCATTTTCCAATAGAGGCTCAACAACTTTCAATTGCTCTATTGCAGCCGTATACTCCTTCTTTTTTAAAGATTTTTCTGCTTCTTTTAATTCTTTTTTCTGAGCAAAAACTGATACACTAAGTGCTAGCATAATCAGTAGGGATAATTTATTTTTCATTAGTTAAAAATTTATATTTATTCTTTCGAATTTTGATTTATTTCTCCGTTATTTTCTTCATCAGTATCAATAGTCCCTGTAGCCTCATCAGTATCAACAACGTCTGCATCTTCAACTTCCTCTTCATGCATCACTTTGGCTACTGCTGCAATAGAATCTTTTCCTTTGATATTGATCAACTTTACACCTTGCGTAGCTCTACCCATAACCCTAAGGCCTCCTACAGCAAGACGTATTGTAATACCTGACTTATTAATAATCATTAAGTCATCTTCATCATTCACGTTTTTAATAGCCACTAAATTTCCTGTCTTTTCAGAAATGTTTAAAGTTTTAACACCCTTCCCTCCTCTGTTTGTAATTCTATAATCCTCAAGCTTAGATCGTTTCCCATATCCTTTCTCAGAAACAACTAGAATGTTACTTTCCATATCATTCACGGCTATCATTCCAATAACTTCATCATTTTCATGAGCTAAGGTAATACCTCTAACTCCAGAAGCTCCACGTCCCATTGGCCGTGTTTTCTCTTCTTCAAAACGAATTGATTTACCTGATTTTAAAGCTAACATTACTTGACTGTCACCTGTAGTAAGTTTTGCCTCTAACAATTCATCACCATCTTTAATAGTAATTGCGGCAATACCATTTGCTCTAGGTCTAGAATACTGCTCTAATAAGGTCTTTTTAACCTGACCTTTTTTAGTTGCCATAATAATATAATGACTATTGATATAATCCTGATCTTTCAGATCTTGAGTCACTAAGAATGCTTTTACTTTATCATCATTTTTGATATTGATTAAGTTCTGTAAGGCACGTCCTTTCGCTACCTTTCCTCCCTCTGGGATTTCATAAACACGCATCCAGAATACTTTTCCTTTTTGAGTAAAGAACATCATATATTGATGATTAGTCGCAACAAATAAGTGCTCTAAGAAATCTTCACTTCTAGTAGAAACTCCTTTCTGTCCTCTACCTCCTCTATTTTGAGTTTTGTATTCAGATAGTAATGTTCTCTTTATATAGCCCGCATGAGAAATAGTTACAACTACCTGAGAATCAGGAATCATATCTTCAATTTTCATGTCAGCACCTCCAAATTCAATTTGAGACCTTCTCTCATCACCGTATTTGCTTCTTACGTCAATTAACTCATCTTTTATGATATTCATTCTTCTAATCTCACTAGCCAAAATATCTTTTAAATCAATAATTAAAAGCATAATATCATCATATTCACTTCTTAACTTATCTTGCTCAAGACCTGTCAATTGACGCAAACGCATTTCAACGATAGCTTTCGCTTGAATTTCTGTCAAATCAAATCTTTCGATCAATTTAACACGAGCTTGATCTGCATTATCAGACCCTTTGATAAGTGCAATAACTTCATCAATATTATCACTAGCAATTATAAGACCTTCAAGGATATGGGCTCTTGCTTCAGCTTTCCTTAATTCAAATTCTGTTCTTCTAACAACAACTTCATGTCGATGTTCAACAAAATAATGAATCATTTGTTTTAAGTTCAACATTTCAGGACGTCCGTTTACTAATGCAATATTATTTACACTAAACGAAGTTTGAAGTGATGTATATTTAAATAATTTATTCAAAACAATATTAGGAATTGCATCACGCTTTAAAATATAAACAATTCTCATTCCAGTTCTGTCAGACTCATCACGGATATTTGCAATTCCATCTAATTTTTTTTCATTGACCAACTCAGCAGTTTTCTTAATCATTTCTGCTTTATTAATCTGATATGGAATTTCAGTAACAATAATACATTCTCGTCCTTTAACTTCTTCAAAAGTCGCTTTGGCGCGCATAATTATTCTACCTCTCCCTGTATGAAAAGCCTCTTTAATTCCCTCAGTGCCATAAAGAATCCCTCCCGTAGGAAAATCAGGAGCTTTGATGTATTGCATTAATTCATCAATTTCTATATCTCTATTTTCTATATAAGCAATCGTACCACTAACCACCTCTGTAAGATTATGTGGAGGCATATTTGTAGCCATTCCCACAGCAATACCAGAAGCCCCATTGACCAATAATGTTGGAATTCGAGTTGGTAAAACGGTTGGTTCTTTTAAAGTATCATCGAAGTTTAACTTATGGTCCACAGTATCTTTTTCAATATCTGCTAACATATCTTCAGATATTTTTTTCATTCGAACTTCGGTATATCTCATTGCTGCAGGACTATCCCCATCAACAGAACCAAAATTTCCTTGTCCATCAACCATTAAATAACGAACACTCCAATCTTGAGCCATACGAACCATCGCATCATAAACAGAAGTATCTCCATGAGGATGAAACTTCCCTAATACTTCTCCAACAATTCTAGCTGATTTTTTATAAGATCCAGTTGCTTTAATACCCAATTCATGCATCCCAAATAGCACTCTACGATGTACGGGTTTTAGACCATCTCTAACATCTGGTAATGCTCTCGAAACAATTACCGACATTGAATAATCAATATATGCCGATTTCATTTGTTCTTCAATATTAATAGGTATCAACTTTTCTCCGTCTGCCATATAAATATATTTAGTTTTAGGTTATCTTTTTTCTGAATAGCAAGATACAATTTTTACTGTTTTTGGCAACAAATACAGTGTTTTCATTTAAATAGAGTTATCAACATTTAACCATGATTCCCAACACCACATATTCAACTGATAATCAGTGTTTTTCCAAAAGAAAATGTTAATTATTGCTTTATTTGCTAATTACAAACAAGTTTTTGTAATTTCTTATGAAAATTTCTACTAAATTTACCTAATCAAATCAAAAACTATGGACGATAATTTCTCGCAAAAAGTAAAGGATGTTATAGGATACAGTAAAGAGGAAGCGTTAAGACTGAGCCATGATTTTATCGGCACAGAACACTTAATTTTAGGAATTCTTAGAAAGGCTGAAGGGAAAGCTATTGACATAATGACATCTCTAGATATCAATCTAGATTATTTAAAGAAAAAAATAGAATCACTGAACCCAGCAGAGCCATCAGTGAATCAAAATATAGAGAAGAAAAAATTACATTTAACTAGGCAAGCTGAGAAAGCACTAAAAACGACTTTCTTAGAAGCAAAACTATATCAAGATAATGCTGTAAATACAGCACACCTTCTACTCTGTGTTTTAAGAAACGAAAATGACCCAACTACTAAAATTTTAAACAATTTTGAAATCAATTATAATGATGTTAAATCCATGTTTAAACATTTGAACGATGACACCGATCACCTTCCTGAATTACCAACTGCTGAAAACAGTCAAGACGATGATTTCGCAGATAACAAGCATAATCCATTTGAGTCACAATCGTCAAAAACGAAATCACCTACAAAATCTAAAACTCCAGTTTTAGACAATTTTGGTAGAGACTTGACTATTATGGCGGAAAACGACCAATTAGATCCTGTTGTTGGTAGAAAAGAAGAAATTGAACGTGTATCTCAAATACTAAGCAGAAGAAAAAAGAACAACCCAATGTTAATTGGTGAACCTGGTGTTGGTAAATCCGCTATTGCAGAAGGACTTGCTTTGAGAATCGTGCAAAGAAAAGTATCTAGAATATTGTTCAACAAACGTATCATCTCATTAGACCTAGCTAGCTTAGTTGCTGGAACCAAATACCGTGGTCAATTCGAAGAACGAATGAAAGCATTGATGAATGAACTTAGAAAAAATGAAGATATAATTTTATTTATCGATGAAATTCACACCATAGTCGGAGCAGGAGGAGCAACTGGATCATTAGACGCTTCTAACATGTTAAAACCAGCCTTAGCTAGAGGTGAAATTCAATGTATTGGAGCGACAACTCTCGATGAATATCGTCAAAACATTGAAAAAGACGGAGCACTAGAAAGACGTTTTCAAAAAATCATTGTAGAACCTACATCTATTGAAGAAACTGTTCAAATACTGCACAATATCAAGGAAAAATACGAAGATCATCACGATGTAATTTATACTCCAGAGGCAATTGAAGCATGTGTGAAATTGACAAATCGATATATGACAGACAGGTTTCTTCCAGACAAAGCAATTGATGCTTTAGATGAAGCTGGATCTAGAATTCATATTACTAATATTGTTGTACCTCAACAAATTCTTGAATTAGAAAGCAGGCTTGAAGAGATTAAAACAAACAAAACCAATGCTGTAAACCGTCAAAAATACGAAGAAGCAGCAAAGTTACGAGATGACGAAAAAAACATTGAGGCGGCATTAAAATCAGCTCAAGATCAATGGGACAAGGACTCTAAAGAGAACAAGCAAACCGTAACCGAAGATAATGTTGCAGAAGTTGTATCTATGATGACAGGTATTCCTGTAAATCGTGTAGCGGAAGCGGAAAGCAATAGACTTGGAGAATTACCTATAAAAATAAAAAGTAAAATAATCGGACAAGACAATGCAGTAGCTAAAGTAGTAAAAGCTATTCAACGTAATAGAATTGGACTAAAAGACCCTAATAAACCTATTGGGTCATTTATTTTCTTAGGTTCCACTGGGGTTGGAAAAACACAATTAGCAAAAATATTAGCTAGTGAGTTATTTGATTCAAGCGATTCTTTGATTCGAATAGACATGAGTGAATACATGGAAAAATTCTCTATTTCAAGATTAATCGGAGCTCCTCCTGGATATGTTGGTTACGAAGAAGGAGGGCAATTAACAGAAAAAATAAGAAGAAAACCATATGCTGTAGTTCTCTTAGACGAAATAGAAAAAGCACATCCAGATGTTTTCAATATGTTATTGCAAATTTTAGATGAAGGGTTTGTTACGGATAGCCTAGGGAGAAAAATAGATTTTAGAAATACCGTTATTATTATGACATCAAATATTGGAGCCCGTCAACTAAAGGACTTCGGTGGTGGTGTAGGTTTTGGAACTGCCTCTAAAGCAGAACAAGCTGATGACCATGCAAGAGGAATTATAGAAAATGCTCTTAAAAAATCGTTCGCACCAGAATTCTTAAATAGAATAGATGATGTCATTATTTTTAATTCGCTTGACAAAGATGATATTCATAAGATTATAACAATCGAATTAAAAAAACTTCTTGACAGAGTCTCAGATTTAGGATACACACTTACTCTAAGTAATACTGCAATAAATTATATTGCGGAAAAAGGATTTGATAAAAATTACGGAGCAAGACCTTTAAAACGCGCAATCCAAAAATATGTAGAAGATACTCTAGCAGAAGAAATTGTCAGCTCAAAACTAACAGAAGGAGATACAATAATTATGGATCTCGACAAGGAAACAAATAAACTCACAGTCAAAATAGAGAAAAAAAAAGAAACAATAGCATAACAAAAAAGAGCCTTTGAGGCTCTTTTTTTATTTAACTAAAAATATCATTTAAGATAGAACCTATACTATGCTTACCCTGTCTTTCTATTTCACGACAATCAAACACTAGAAATTCGCCATGCTTACCCAAAGTGTTTTTTTGATCAGTATATAAACTATCAAAAATAGATTTTGACATTACAACAAACGAATCTCCCTTATCGTTTTTGACTTGTTTGATATCGGTAACATAATTTTCTACTTGTTGCTCAGAAATATAAATAAGATCTCTACCTGATTTTTTTAACTGTAAAGACAGCATTTTTCTTTCTTTTTTATCTTTCACCATGCAAGATGCAACAATAGAAAAACTTTCCGTCACAGTAAGAATTCTAGAAGTATGAAGCACTTCCAATCCATCTGAATAACTAGACCTAAAAATAACAGGAGTAAATTCCAACTCTTCACAAAATTCAACAAACAATTCTTCATCAGAGCATTTAGAAACACTTACATAAGCTACACAATTTAATCGATCTAACACAATACTCCCAGTCCCTTCTAAAAAGAAACCTTCATTTTCAGCTTCTGTAAAATCTACAACATCATTAATTTTAAAGCCCTTTCTACCTAGAAGATCAAAAACCAAATCGTTTCTTTCTTGCTGTCTTCCCAAACTAGACATTGGATAAACAACTACTACTCCCTTTCCTAGGGAGGAAATCCAATGACCTGAACACAAATACTTAGTACTCAAAAGATGTTCCTTAGAAGTTAATTCAATAATATTTATTCCTTTACTCCTTAAACCTTCAATTATTAGGTTGTACTCATCAATTAATTTATTTCTTTTTTCTAAAGGTCGAACTACTAAAAACGCATTACTTATCAGATTCATCATATTAAATTGAAAAACCCATAGGAAACTCTATGGGTTTTAAATATACTATTAATATTTATCTCTTTTCGATAGGAGTAAAACCTCTTAAAGTTTCACCAACATATAATTGACGAGGTCTTCCAATTGGTTCATGGTTAACTCTCATTTCTTTCCATTGAGCAATCCATCCAGGAAGTCTTCCAATCGCAAATAGAACTGTAAACATTTCAACAGGAATTCCTAATGCTCTGTAAATAATACCTGAGTAAAAATCAACATTTGGGTACAAGTTACGTGATTTGAAGTACTCATCATTTAAAGCAACTTTTTCTAAACCTTTAGCAATTTCCAATACAGGATCATTAACTCCTAAATCATTCAACACTTCCTCAGCAGCTTCTTGAATAATCTTGGCTCTTGGGTCAAAGTTTTTATATACTCTATGTCCAAATCCCATTAAACGGAAAGGATCATTTTTATCTTTTGCTTTGGCTATGTATTTATTGTAATCGCCACCGTCTCTTTTAATATCTTCTAACATTTCAATTACTGCTTGGTTAGCACCTCCATGTAATGGCCCCCATAAAGCCGAAATCCCTGCAGAAATAGATGCAAATAAACCAGCATGAGAAGAACCGACGATTCTTACAGTAGAAGTAGAACAGTTTTGCTCATGATCGGCATGTAAAATCAATAATTTATCTAGTGCATTTAATACAACAGGATTGATTTCAAATATATCGTTCGGCTTGTTGAACATCATTTTATAAAGGTTTTCAACATAACCTAAACGAACATCACCATAATCCAATGGCAAACCTTGTTTTTTACGTAAAGTCCATGCCGCCAATACAGGAAACTTAGCTAGCAACATAACAATTGCGTCGTACATATCTTCACGAGACTCAATATTCACTGACTCTGGATTAAATGCGATAAGAGAACTTGTTAAAGCTGAAACCACACCCATTGGATGTGCGGATTTTGGAAATCCATCTAAAATCTTTTTTACATCTTCATCAACTAGTGATTGCGCTAAAATATCATCGTGAAATTTTTTCAACTCAGCAGAAGAAGGTAATTCTCCAAAAATCAATAAATAAGACGTTTCAAGAAAATTAGATTTTTCAGCTAATTCTTCGATAGAATAACCTCTATATCTTAAAATTCCTTTTTCACCATCTAAAAAAGTAATCGCACTCTCACAAGACCCAGTATTCTTATATCCTGAGTCCAAAGTTATAAGCCCTCCAGTAGCTGCTCTTAACGATTTTACATCAATAGCCAATTCGTTTTCTGTTCCTCTTAACAAAGGAAATTCGTATTCTTTACCGTTTACAATTAATTTAGCTGTATCAGACATGTTTATTTTTATATTATTTCCTTGGTTTAATTACTAAGAGTTGCAAATTTACATAAAATTGATTGTTTTTACCACAGACAAAATCGAAATAAAAAAGCCTATTTTCAAGAATTCATCAAAATAAAAGCACCTAAGCCCTAATACGTTAATGTAAATGGACCATTATTCGGTAAATGTTTACAATATCATAATATAAACACACAAAATTAAAAACTACGTTCAATAATCACAACTAAAACAAAAGGCATAAAAAAACCGCTTCTTTAAAAGAAACGGTTTCTAATCTCTCTAGAAGACAATTATTTAAAATTAAAAGCTTTATCCTGCGGATAATAAGCTTGACCTTCCAATTCTTCTTCAATTCTTAATAATTGATTGTATTTAGCCATACGATCAGATCTAGAGGCAGAACCAGTCTTAATTTGTCCCGTATTTAAAGCAACTGCTAAATCAGCAATTGTATTATCTTCTGTTTCACCAGACCTATGCGACATTACAGAAGTAAATCCAGCATTCTTAGCCATATTTACAGCAGCAATCGTTTCAGTTAAAGTACCTATTTGATTAACTTTGATTAAGATAGAGTTTGCAATACCTTCTTCAACACCTCTAGATAAACGCTCAACATTAGTAACAAATAAATCATCACCAACCAATTGTACTTTATCACCAATTTTCTCAGTTAAGTATTTCCAACCTGCCCAGTCATTTTCATCCATACCATCTTCGATAGATATAATAGGGTATTTAACTGATAATTCAGCTAAATAATCAGCTTGTTCCACAGAAGTTCTTACTGCACCATTTTCTCCTTCGAATTTAGCATAGTTATATTTTCCATCTTCAAAGAATTCAGCCGCAGCACAATCAAGTGCTAACATAACTTCTTCCCCTGGTTTATATCCAGCTTTTTCAATTGCTAATAATACCGTTTCAATTGCATCTTCTGTTCCTTCAAAAGCTGGAGCAAATCCACCTTCATCACCAACTGCAGTGCTCAAACCTCTATCATGTAAAATCTTTGATAAATTATGGAATACCTCTGTTCCAATCTTCAAAGCATGAGAAAAAGACTTTGCCATTACAGGCATAATCATAAATTCTTGGAATGCAATTGGAGCATCAGAATGAGAACCACCATTTACAATATTCATCATTGGTACAGGAAGTGTATTAGCACTTACTCCACCGATATAACGATATAATGGTTGATTCAATTCATTTGCTGCTGCTTTAGCAACTGCTAAAGAAACACCTAAAATTGCATTAGCACCTAATTTAGATTTATTTGGAGTACCATCTAAATCAATCATTGCTTGATCAATTGAATTTTGCTCAAACACAGAGAATCCTAATAATTCTTCAGCAATAGCAGTGTTAACATTATTTACTGCAGTTAAAACACCTTTACCCATAAAATCAGATCCACCGTCTCTTAATTCTACAGCTTCGTGCTCTCCAGTAGAAGCTCCAGAAGGAACTGCTGCTCTACCTAATACTCCACTTTCTGTAATAACATCTACTTCAACGGTAGGGTTTCCTCTCGAGTCAAAAATCTGACGTGCATGAATGCTAATAATTACGCTCATTTTATTTTTATTTTTAGTTTATTCTTAATTTATATGCAATTTACAAAAGCACATATATAATTCTTACTATATTATACTTTATTTCCTAAATCGTATTCGTAAGTCATAACAATTTACAACTTATTTGACCATCGATAATGAAAAAAAATGTTAAGAAAATTACTTTTTTAAGTTTTCTATAAATTGATCAAATAGATACGAGGAGTCATGTGGCCCAGGATTTGCTTCTGGGTGATATTGTACGGAAAAACAATTTTTATCTTTTATACGAATACCAGCAATTGTATTATCATTTAAATGGACATGAGTTACTTCTACTTTATCATTTCCTTCTAATGAATCTCTATCAATTACAAAACCATGATTTTGAGAAGTTATTTCACCTTTCCCTGTAATTAAATTCTTTACTGGGTGGTTGATACCTCTATGACCATTATGCATCTTCTTTGTCGAAATACCTTGAGATAATCCAATAATTTGATGACCTAAACAAATCCCAAATAAAGGCAAATCTTTTTCAATAATTTCAGATGCTACCTTTTGCGCATTTTTTAATGGCTCAGGATCTCCAGGTCCATTAGGCAAAAAATAACCATCTGGTTTAAATGACTTTAAGTCAGAAAAACTAGAAGTAATTGGAAAAACTTTAATATAACAATCTCTTTTTGCGAAATTTCTTAAAATATTTTTTTTAATACCCAAGTCTAATACTGAAATTTTATATTTAGCATTTTCATCACCATAATAGTACGGCTCCTTCGTTGACACTTCGGAAGCCAAATCTAAACCTACCATGTTTGGAACACTCTTCAGTTTTTCTTTTAAAGATTCAATATCCGTATCCGTAGAAATAACAGCATTCATAGCCCCTTTATCTCTAATATAACTTACAACAGCTCTGGTATCGACATCAGTAATAGTTAATAAATTGTGCTTTTTTAAATAATCCTCCAAAGAACCAGAAGATCTTTCTCTTGAATAAGGAAAACTAAAATTACGGCAAATCAATCCAGCTATAGTAATTCCGTCAGACTCAACCTCATCATCATTTACCCCATAATTCCCAATATGAGCGTTGGTTGTAACCATCAATTGTTTAGAATAAGAAGGATCAGTAAAAATTTCTTGGTAACCAGTCATTCCTGTATTATAACAAACCTCTCCAAATGAAGTTCCATCAATACCAATGGATTTTCCTTCAAATATAGTTCCATCTTCTAATAATAAAATTGCCCTTTTTAAATTCTTGTAATTCATAAGTATAAGATCAACGTTCGTTAAAACTTTTGTTTCAACTCAAAATTATAATGTGTTTTTTCGTTGTGCAAAGGTAATCAATGCACTTTAAATTACCTTATGGTATATAAAAAAAGGATAAACTAAAATTTAGTTTATCCTTTTTTTAATTGTTATTGATATAACATCTTAGTCTTCAGAAGATTTAGTTTCCTCAGTAGTCGAAGTATCAGCAGCTACAGTAGCATCCTCTTTTTTTCTTCCTCTACGAGTTGTCTTTTTCTTCTTAGCACCATTTGGATTGTAAACATCGTTGTAATCAACTAATTCCACCATACACATAGAAGCATTATCTCCTTGTCGGTTTCCTAACTTAATGATACGAACATATCCTCCTGGACGATCAGCAACCTTAACTGAAACTTCTTTAAACAATTCAGTTACAGCATATTTGTTTCTCAAAACACTAAAAACCAATCTACGATTATGTGTAGTATCGTTTTTAGATTTCGTAATGATAGGTTCAACAAACTGACGTAATGCTTTCGCTTTAGCTTCTGTAGTATTAATACGTTTATGTTCAATTAATGAACATGCCATATTAGATAACATAGACTTTCTATGCGCTGTTTGTTTCCCTAAGTGGTTGAATTTTTTTCCGTGTCTCATGACTTTTGTTTTATACTTTCATCTTGCTCTACTCAGTATTGAGGAGCAAATTATGAAAGATTAATCTTTATCTAATTTGTATTTACTTAAGTCCATACCGAAATTCAAACCCTTTACATGAACTAGTTCATCTAATTCTGTCAAAGATTTCTTACCAAAGTTACGGAACTTCATTAAGTCATTTTTATTGAATGATACTAAATCACCAAGAGTCTCGACTTCCGCTGCTTTCAAACAATTTAACGCTCTAACTGATAAATCCATATCAATTAATTTTGTTTTCAATAATTGACGCATATGAAGAGATTCTTCATCATATGTTTCTGTTTGAGCAATTTCATCTGCTTCTAATGTAATTCTCTCATCTGAGAACAACATAAAGTGGTGAATTAAAATTTTAGCTGCTTCTGTCAATGCATCCTTTGGGTTGATAGAACCATCAGTAACGATATCAAAAACTAATTTTTCATAATCTGTTTTTTGTTCTACACGAAAATTTTCTACTGAGTATTTTACATTCTTTATAGGAGTGTAAATAGAATCAGTAAAAATAGTTCCCATTGGTACATTTACTTTTTTATTCTCTTCTGCAGGAACAAAGCCTCTGCCTTTTTCGATAGTGATTTCCATATCAAACTTCACACTGCTTTCTAAGTTACAGATAACTAAATCTGGATTTAATACTTGGAAACCTGATGTAAACTTCTGAATATCTCCAGCTGTAATTTGCTCTTGTCCTGTAACTGAAATAGAAACTGTTTCTCTATCAGTATCTTCAATTTGTTTTTTAAAACGTACTTGTTTAAGATTTAGGATAATTTCAGTAACATCTTCGACAACTCCTTCAATAGTAGAGAATTCATGATCAACTCCTTCTTTTCTCAAAGATGTAATTGCAAATCCTTCTAAAGAAGAAAGTAATACTCTTCTCAATGCGTTACCTACTGTTAAACCAAAACCTGGTTCTAAAGGTCTAAACTCAAATCTACCTTCAAAATCAGTAGATTTAATCATTATTACTTTGTCGGGTTTCTGAAAATTTAAAATTGCCATAGTTTAACGGGTGTCAAAAATTATTTAGAATATAACTCTACTATTAATTGTTCTTTGATGTTCTCTGGAATTTGAAGTCTTTCTGGTACAGTAACAAATGTTCCTTGCTTCGTGTCTGTATTCCAAGTTAACCACTCGTATACATTGGTATTTGCAGTTAATGAATCTTCAATAATAACCAAAGATTTAGACTTTTCTCTAACAGCAATAACATCCCCTGGTTTCAAAGAATAAGAAGGTATATTCAAAATACTCCCATTCACAGTAATATGTCTATGTGATACTAATTGACGAGCTCCTCTTCTAGAATTTGAAATCCCCATACGGAAAACAACATTATCCAAACGAGATTCACATAATTGCAATAACACCTCACCGGTAATACCTTTACTGTTAGATGCTTGCTTAAACAAATTACTAAACTGACGTTCTAATATTCCATAAGAATATTTAGCTTTTTGTTTTTCTTGTAATTGAATTGCGTATTCAGATTTCTTTCCTCTACGTCTTGCATTACCATGCTGTCCTGGTGGGTAATTTCTTTTTTCAAAAGACTTATCATCTCCGAAAATAGCTTCCCCAAACTTACGAGCAATTTTTGTTTTTGGTCCTGTATATCTTGCCATTTCTTTTTGTTTTATAATCAGGGATTGTGAATTAAGGCGAACTCCTTCGACAACCTAGTTCCTAATCTAATTTAAATTTAATTATACTCTACGTCTTTTTGGTGGACGACAACCATTATGTGGAATTGGAGTTACATCGATGATCTCAGTAACTTCAATACCATTGTTATGTAAAGTTCTGATTGCGCTCTCACGCCCATTACCAGGTCCTTTTACATATACTTTTACTTTTCTTAGACCAGCTTCATGTGCAACTTTTGCACAATCTTCTGCAGCTGTTTGAGCAGCATAAGGAGTATTCTTTTTAGAACCTCTAAATCCCTGCTTACCAGCAGATGACCAAGAAATTACATCTCCTTTTTTGTTTGTTAAAGAAATAATGATGTTGTTAAATGAAGCTGTGACGTGCGCTTCACCCACAGAATCAACAATAACCTTACGCTTTTTTGAATTTGATTTAGCCATAATTTCTAGTTATTATTTAGTAGCTTTCTTTTTGTTAGCTACAGTTTTTCTTTTACCTTTTCTCGTTCTAGAGTTGTTTTTAGTTCTTTGTCCTCTTAATGGAAGACCAGATCTATGACGAATTCCTCTGTAACATCCTATGTCCATCAAACGTTTAATGTTCAATTGAGTCTCTGAACGCAATTCCCCTTCAATAGTGAAAGTTCCTGCTTGTTCACGGATAGCTCCAATTTGATCATCCGTCCAATCTTGAACTTTGATACTTTCATCTACTCCTGCGTTTGCTAAAATTTGTTTAGCTCTTGTACTACCAATTCCAAAAATGTAAGTTAAAGCAATAACTCCTCTTTTGTTCTTTGGTATGTCAATTCCTGCTATTCTTGCCATAACTTACCCTTGTCTTTGTTTGAATCTAGGATTCTTTTTGTTGATTACATATAATCTGCCTTTTCTACGCACAATCTTGCACTCGGCACTTCTCTTTTTTATTGATGCTCTTACTTTCATCGTATAATGTTTTAATATCTATAAGTAATTCTTGCCTTAGATAAATCATAAGGACTCATTTCTAACTTCACTTTATCGCCTGGTAACAATTTGATATAATGCATACGCATTTTACCTGATATATGAGCGGTAACGATATGACCATTCTCAAGTTCTACTCTAAACATTGCATTAGACAATGCTTCAGTAATTGTTCCGTCTTGTTGTATTGCAGCTTGTTTAGCCATATTACAGTGATGATTTTCTTTTATTTCCTACTTTCATTAAACTGTCATAATGACTGTTCAATAAGTAAGAGTTAATTTGTTGAATTGTATCGATAGCCACACCAACCATAATGATCAATGAAGTACCTCCATAAAATAATGCCCAGTTTTGTTGAATCCCAAATTGAACCGCAATCGCAGGTAAAACAGCCAACAATGCGAGGAACAATGAACCTGGAAAAGTAATACGTGATAAGATTGAATCCAATCTTTCCGCTGTATCATGACCTGGTCTAATCCCTGGAATAAATCCTCCACTACGCTTTAAATCGTCAGCCATTTTATTTGTAGGAATTGTGATCGCCGTATAGAAATAACTAAATACAATAATCAATACTGCAAATAAAACATTATATCCTAATCCATTCATATTAGCAAAACTAGCACCAATTTCTTGGAAAGAACCTTCTGCCTTCTGGGCGAAAGCTCCAGGAATAAACATAATTGCTTGTGCAAAAATGATAGGCATAACACCTGCTGAATTTAACTTTAACGGAATGTATTGTCTTGTACCTTCAACATCCTTAACATTTCCTACTACCGTTCTTCTAGCGTATTGAACTGAAATTCGACGAACCGCCGTCACTAATAGTACTGAAGCGAGAATAACTAAAAACCAGACTACTATTTCTAATAATATCATCATGATACCACCTGCACCTCCACTAGCGGTCTTAGACGCTAATTCTTGTGCAAAAGACGATGGGAATCGTGCGATAATACCAATCATAATCAATAACGAAATTCCGTTACCAATTCCTTTATCAGTAATTCTCTCACCTAACCACATTGCAAACACAGTACCAGCCATTAAAAGAACCATAGATGAGAACCAGAAAAACCCAGTACCAATCACTGCATCCGAAACGAAAGCAGATTCTGGCAAAATAGCTGCCATATTAGTAATATAAGCAGGTCCCTGAACTAAGGTAATTCCAATAGTTAACCAACGTGTTATTTGTGTCGTCTTTTTTCTTCCACTTTCACCATCTTTTTGAAGCTTTTGCAAATAAGGAACCGCAATTCCCATTAACTGAACTACAATAGAAGCAGAAATGTACGGCATAATCCCAAGAGCCATTATAGATGCTCTAGAAAAGGCTCCTCCTGTAAATGCATTTAACAAACCTAATAAACCATCACCTGCTTGATTTTCCAAGGCCGTCAACTGAGTTGGATCAATACCCGGAAGAGGAATTTGAGCCATAAAACGGTAAACCGCCATTAAACCAAGTGTTAAAAGAATCTTATTTCTAAGTTCTTCAATTTTCCAAATGTTCTGTAAGGTTTCTATAAAATTCTTCATTTACTAAATCTTTCTTATAAAGTTACTGCTGTTCCACCTGCTGCTTCAATTGCCGCTTTGGCAGATGCAGTAAATTTATGTGCAGTAATATTTAACTTTGCTTTTAACTCTCCACGACCTAATATTTTCACTAAATCATTTTTATGAGTCAAACGAGAAGCTACTAAACTTGTTAAATCAATTGTTTCAGTGATTTTACCTGCTTCATAAAACTCTTGCAATTTATCTAGGTTGATCCCTTGATACTCTTTACGGTTAATGTTTGTAAATCCAAACTTAGGAACACGTCTTTGCAATGGCATTTGACCTCCTTCAAATCCAATTTTCCTTGAATATCCTGAACGTGATTTTTGACCGTTGTGACCTCTAGTTGAAGTTCCTCCTTTTCCAGAACCTTCACCTCTTGCTATTCTCTTACCCTTTTTAACTGAACCAGCTGCGGGTTGTAAGTTACTTAAACTCATTACGTGAATATTGTTTATTTAATTTCTTCTACAGAAACTAAGTGATTAACCTTATTTACCATACCAAGTATCGTTGGTGATGCATCATGCTCTACAACTTGATTCAATTTACGCAGCCCTAAAGCTATTAAAGTTTTCTTTTGAGAACCTTCGCGTCTGATTTGGCTTTTTACTTGTTTTATTTTAATTTTTCCCATCGTACTTCGATTTAACCGTTAAAAACTTTATCTAAAGAAATACCTCTTTGCTTAGCGATTGAACGAGCACTACGCAATTGTAATAAAGCGTCAAAAGTCGCTTTTACAACATTATGAGCATTAGAAGACCCTTGAGATTTAGACAATACATCATGTACTCCAACAGAATCCAATACCGCACGTACAGCTCCACCAGCAATAACACCAGTACCATGAGATGCAGGTTTCAAGAAAACTCTTGCCCCACCATACTTACCTTTTTGTTCATGAGGTAAAGTTTCATTAATAATTGGAATTCTTACTAAATTTTTCTTAGCGTCCTCAATAGCTTTTGCAATTGCAGATGCAACATCTTTAGATTTACCTAAACCGTGACCTACAACTCCGTTTCCATCTCCTACAACAACAATTGCAGAAAACCCAAAAGCACGTCCACCTTTAGTAACTTTAGTAACTCTGTTAACACCAACTAAGTGATCAACTAGCTCCAAACCACTAGGCTTAACTCTTTCTATGTTTTTATATTTTTGATACATACTTTAATTCTTAAAATTTTAAACCAGCTTCTCTAGCTGCTTCAGCTAATGCTTTCACTCTTCCATGGTATAAAAACCCATTTCTATCAAAAGAAACTATTTCTATTTTTGCAGCAATTGCTTTATCAGCAAGAGCTTTTCCAACTGTAGTAGCTACTTCAGACTTAGTCCCTTTAGCGTCAACTCCTTTATCCCTAGATGACACAGATACTAATGTAGTTCCTGCTACGTCATCAACAATCTGAGCATAGATTTCTTTGTTACTTCTATAAACAGAAAGACGAGGTCTTGCAGCAGTTCCAGAAATAACTTTTCTAATTCTAGACTTAATTCTTATTCTTCTTTCAAGCTTTGATAATGCCATAATATATTTTCTATAAATTATGCAGATTTACCTGCTTTTCTTCTTAACACTTCACCAACAAACTTAACTCCTTTTCCTTTGTATGGTTCCGATTTTCTGAAGCCACGAATCTTAGCAGCTACTTGACCTACTAATTGTTTATCAAAAGAAGATAATTTAATAATTGGATTTTTTCCTTTTTCAGAAACAGTCTCTAATTTAACTTCTGGAGCAATGTCCAAAATAATATTATGAGAAAATCCTAAGGCTAAATCTAACCTTTGTCCTTGATTTGAAGCTCTATAACCTACACCTACTAATTCTAACTCTTTAGTAAATCCTTTTGAAACACCTTCAATCATATTATAAATAAGTGATCTATACAATCCATGACTAGCTCTATCAGGTTTTGAATCTGATGGTCTCTCTATAATAATTGTATTTCCTACTTGTTTTACAGTAATACCACCTTTAATTTCTTGATACAACTCACCTATTTTCCCTTTTACAGTAACTAAGTTATCCGAGATAGTTACGGTAACACCATCTGCAATTGCTACTGGGTTCTTTCCTATTCTTGACATAATGCTATCTCTTTATTAATAAACGTGACATAAAACCTCTCCTCCAACATTCTCTTTACGCGCTCTTTTGTTAGTCATCACACCTTTAGACGTTGAAACAATAGCAATTCCTAAACCATTCAATACACGAGGCATCTCTGACCCTTTCACATATTGTCTTAGTCCTGGTGTACTAATACGTTCTAATTTTTTAATTACTGACTCTTTTGACTCAGTATCATACTTTAAGGCTATTTTAATAGTTCCTTGAACAGTCTTGCCCTCAAACTTATAGCTTAAAATGTAACCTTGTTCGAACAAAATTTTTGTCATATCCTTCTTCAAGTTTGAAGCAGGGATTTCCACAACTCTGTGTCCGGTTGCAGCAGCATTTCTTATCCTAGTAAGATAATCTGCAATTGGATCTGTATACATATATACTAATTTGCGGTAGCGGTTTTTCGTCTTACTCTAAGACAAAACCTGAAACCAATTTATATTCTGTTTTTCTCAGTAAAAACAAGGCTTTAGAGCCATTATTTTCGCTAAATACTATTATTGACATGCAAATAACAGCGTGCAAAGATACTAAAATATGTATAATATCTTATGAAAAAGCAAACTTAATATTAATAAAAAACTCTATTTCATTCAGAAATAGAGTTTTTTATACTAAAATTGGTATCTACCAACTTGCTTTTCTTACACCTGGTATTAAACCTTGGTTAGCCATTTCACGAAAAGTAACACGAGAAATTCCAAATTGACGCATATAGCCTTTAGGTCTTCCTGTTAATTTACAACGATTGTGTAAACGCACTGGAGACGCATTTTTTGGTAACTTTTGTAATCCTTCGTAATCTCCAGCTTTTTTAAGAGCTTTCCTTTTCTCAGCATATTTAGCTACAATCTTTTCTCTTTTAACCTCACGGGCTTTCATTGATTCTTTAGCCATATCTTAGTTCTTTTTAAATGGTAATCCCAATTCAGTTAATAATGATTTAGCTTCTTTATCAGTAGCAGCAGATGTTACAAATGTAATGTCCATTCCTCCAATTTTATTTACTTTATCAATATTAATTTCAGGAAAAATAATTTGCTCAGTTACACCTAACGTATAGTTTCCACGTCCGTCAAAACCATTAGCTTTAATTCCGCTAAAATCTCTAACACGTGGCAATGAAGCTGTAATCAATCTATCTAAAAATTCATACATCATAACACCTCTTAACGTAACCTTCACACCAATTGGCATTCCTTTACGTAGTTTAAAAGTTGCAATATCCTTTTTAGAAAGTGTAACTACAGGTTTCTGACCTGTAATCGTAGCCAATTCTTCAACAGCATAATCGATTAATTTCTTATCAGCAATTGCAGCACCTACTCCTTTACTTACAACTATCTTCTCTAACGCAGGTACTTGCATTACATTACTGTATCCAAACTCTTCTTTTAAGGTAGAAACAATTCTTGTTCCATAATCTTCTTTTAATCTTGGTATATAAGTCATATTATATAGCTTTATCTGTTTTTTTAGAAAAACGTACTTTCTTTCCTTCTTCTAACCTATAACCTACTTTCGTTACGTTACCGTCTTCTAACAACGCAAGATTAGAAATATTTAAAGAAGCTTCCTTCTTCACAATTCCTCCTTGAGGACTTTGAGCACTTGGCTTAGTATGTTTAGATACTAAGTTAACACCTTCTACAATCGCTCTGTTTTTATCAATAAAAACGCGAGTGATTTTCCCTTCTTTCCCTTTTTGATCACCAGCAATAACTCTAACGTTATCATCTGTTTTTAATTTTAGCTTCGCCATTTTTTATAATTTTAAAGCACTTCAGGTGCTAATGATATAATTTTCATGAATTGTCTATCACGAAGTTCTCTAGCAACAGGACCAAATACACGTGTTCCTGTCATCTCTTCAGAAGCGTTTAACAATACACAAGCATTGTCATCAAATCTGATATAAGATCCGTCTTTACGTCTGATCTCTTTTTTAGTTCTAATAACAACAGCTCTATGAACTTGTCCTTTCTTTGCAGATCCATTAGGAGTTGCGCTTTTAATAGAAACAACAATTTTGTCTCCAATAGAAGCATAACGTTTTTTAGTTCCTCCTAAAACTCTAATTACTAAAACTTCTTTAGCTCCAGTATTATCTGCTACTTTTAATCTTGATTCTGTCTGTAACATATTATTTAGCTCTTTCTAGGATTTCTACTAATCTCCAACGTTTAGATTTACTTAAAGGTCTAGTTTCCATAATCTTTACAGTATCACCAATATTGCAGTCATTTAATTCATCGTGGGCAACATACTTCTTCGTTTTTAAAACGAACTTACCGTACATCGGGTGTTTCACTTTCTTTACCTCAGCAACAACAATAGATTTCTCCATTTTGTTACTAGATACAACACCAATTCTTTCTTTTCTAAGATTTCTTTTTTCCATCTTTTCTAGTATTTACTGAGCTCTATAAGTTAATTCAGTAGCAATTCTAGCAACTGTTTTTCTAATAACTTTCAATTGCAAAGGAGATTCCAAAGGAGAAATCGCATGTGCCATTTTAAGATCAGTATAGTTTTTTTTGAATACTGCTAGTTTTTCTTGTAACTCAGCAACTGATAATTCTTTAATTTCTGATTGTTTCATGTCTCTTAGATATTAAGCGTTATCATAATCTCTAGCAATTACAAACTTGGTTTGAACTGGTAGTTTTTGTGCTGCTAAACGCAATGCTTCCTTTGCAACGTCAAAAGGAACTCCTCCTACTTCAAATAAGATTCTTCCAGGTTTTACTACTGCTACGAAATATTCCGGAGAACCTTTACCTTTACCCATACGTACTTCTAAAGGCTTTTTAGTAATAGGCTTGTCTGGAAATATTTTAATCCATAACTGCCCCTCTCTTTTCATATGACGTGTTGCCGCAATACGAGCTGCTTCAATTTGGCGAGATGTAAGTAAGTTTTGATCCAAAGATTTGATTCCAAACATTCCATTAGAAAGTTGGTTCCCTCTTTGAGAATTCCCCTTCATATTACCTTTCGCTTTCTGTACCTTACGGTATTTTACTCTTTTTGGCTGTAACATTTCTTAAGTTTTATTTTCTTTTACGAGGTTGTTGTTTCTTAGAGTTACCACCTTTACCTCCTTGCTTTTTCTCTAAGCCAACAAGTGGAGATAGTTCTCTTTTACCATAAACCTCGCCTTTCATAATCCACACTTTAATACCTAATCTACCATAAGTAGTATGTGCTTCTACTAGTGCATAATCAATATCAGCTCTAAAAGTAGATAGAGGAATTCTACCTTCTTTGAAATGTTCAGAGCGGGCCATTTCAGCACCATTTAAACGACCAGAGATTTGAATTTTAATACCTTCAGAGTTCATTCTCATCGCAGCTATAATAGCCATTTTAATAGCTCTCTTGTAAGAGATTCTATTTTCAATTTGACGAGCAACGCTAGAAGCAACCAAAGTAGCATCTAATTCTGGGCGTTTGATTTCAAAAATATTAATTTGAACTTCATTTCCCGTAATTTTCTTAAGTTCCTCTTTTAACTTGTCTACCTCTGCTCCACCTTTACCTATAATAATACCAGGTCTAGCAGTAGTGATAGTAACGGTTACAAGCTTAAGTGTACGCTCAATAATAATTCTAGAAACACTTGCTTTAAATAATCTAGCACGAATGTACTTTCTTATCTTATCATCTTCAGCTAATTTATCTCCGTAGTCATTTCCACCATACCAGTTAGACTCCCATCCTCTGATAATTCCTAAACGATTTCCAATTGGATTTGTTTTTTGTCCCATTTCTACTTACGATTAATTAGTTGCATTATTCTTACTTCCCAACACGATTGTCACATGATTAGAACGTTTTCTAATTCTATGTGCACGACCTTGTGGTGCTGGTCTTAACCTTTTTAACATACCTGCGCTATCAACAGAAATTTCTTTTATAAACAATCTAGCTTCTTCGATGCTAGATTCTTCATTTTTCGCTTGCCAATTAGCAATTGCAGAAAGTAAAAGTTTCTCAACGTTGATTGATGCTTCTTTTGAACTAAATTTCAAAATTTGTAAAGCTTTTTCAACTTCCAAACCTCTTACTAGATCAACCACCAAACGCATTTTTCTTGGTGATGTAGGACAGTTAGTCAACTTTGCAAAAGCGATTGTTTTTTTCCCTTCTTTACGTTGGTCTGCCATGTTTTTCTTACGAACTCCCATACCTACTATTTTTTACCTTTGTTTTTTCTATCTGCACCATGCCCTCTAAAAGAACGTGTTGGTGAGAATTCTCCTAATTTGTGACCTACCATATTTTCAGTAATATAAACAGGCACAAATGCTCTACCGTTGTGTACGGCAATTGTTTGTCCTACGAAATCTGGAGTAATCATAGTTGCTCTAGACCAAGTCTTAATTACTGATTTACTATCTGCCTCTACATTAGCTAAAACTTTCTTCTCAAGTTTATGAAATACGTAAGGTCCTTTTTTTAATGAACGTGCCATATCTTTTTATTTTTTTCTACGTTCTATAATATATTTATTACTCGCTTTGGTCTTAGATCTAGTCTTGTATCCTTTTGCAGGGATACCATTTTTAGATCTAGGATGTCCTCCTGAAGATTTTCCTTCACCACCACCCATTGGATGATCAACCGGGTTCATAACCACTGGTCTAGTTCTAGGTCTTCTTCCTAACCATCTACTTCTACCTGCTTTACCAGATACTAGTAATTGATGATCCGAGTTAGATACTACTCCGATAGTTGCAATACAGGTTGCAAGAATTAATCTTGTTTCACCTGAAGGCATTTTCACAGTAACATACTTTCCATCTTTCGCCATTAACTGGGCAAATGAACCAGCACTACGAGCCATTACAGCACCTTGACCTGGTCTTAATTCGATACAGCTAATTGTAGTTCCTAAAGGCATTTCTCCTAAAGGCATTGCGTTACCAACTTCTGGGATTATTTCACCAGAACCTGACTCAATCTTTTGTCCTACTTGTAATCCCCCTTGAGCAATTACATATCTCTTTTCTCCATCAGCAAACTGTAACAAAGCGATAAACGCAGTACGGTTTGGATCATATTGAATAGACAATACTTCTGCAGCACCGCTCTTATCTCTTTTAAAATCGATAATACGATATCTTCTTTTGTGTCCACCTCCCATGAATTTCATGGTCATCTTTCCACTGTTGTTTCGACCTCCAGATCTTTTATTCGGAACAAGTAAACTTTTTTCCGGCTTATCAGTAGTTATGGCGTCGAACCCATTGACTACTCTAAAACGCTGACCTGGTGTAATTGGTTTTAATTTTCTAACTGACATCTCTGTTATTAAATATTGTTATAAAAATCAATTGCTTCACCATCTGACAATTGAACGATTGCTTTTTTGTATTGACCATCCATACCAGAAACAACACCTTTCTTAGTGAATTTTTGTGTTCTTGTTACTGGATAAACCATTGTTCTTACTTTCTCTACAGATACTCCGTAGTTAGCTTCAATAGCTTTTTTGATCTCTACTTTATTAGCTCCTATGGCAACTTTGAATGTGTAACGGTTGAATGTTTCACTATCCTGAGTTGCTTTTTCCGTAATAATAGGTTTAATTAAAATATTCATCTCTTCCCTATTTGCTTAAATTAGATTCAATTCCTTCTAAAGCTCCTTCTAAAAGAATCACTTTATTTGTATTCAAAACTCTGTAAGTACTTAACTCATCGCCAATAATAACAGTTGTCTTTTTCAAATTACGTGAAGACAAATAAACATTGTTACTTGCATTTCCTAAAACAAACAAAGACTTAGAGTTCTCAACTCCAAATGCTTTTAATACAGTTGCAAAATTCTTAGTTTTTGCTGTTTCGAAATTAAAATCTTCAACAACAACAATATTTTGATCTTTTGCTTGTGTACTTAATGCAGATCTACGTGCTAAACGCTTTAAATTTTTGTTTAATTTAAAAGAATAACTTCTTGGTCTTGGACCAAAAACTCTACCTCCACCTCTAAAAACAGGAGACTTTATTGATCCTGCACGAGCAGTACCAGTCCCTTTTTGTTTTTTAATCTTTCTAGTTGAACCAGCAATATCTGCTCTTTCTTTAGCCTTATGCGTTCCTTGTCTTTTATTAGCCAAGTGCTGCTTAACATCTAAATAGATAGCATGCTTGTTTGGTTCTAAACCGAATATAGCATCAGAAAGCTCAACTTGTCTTCCTGTGTCTTTTCCTGTAATATCTAAAACTGCTACTTTCATTACTTCTCAATAGTTATATAAGCGTTTTTATGTCCAGGAACACACCCTTTCACTACAAGCAAATTCTTATCAGAAGATACTTTTAAAACTCTTAAATTTTGAACTTTTACATTTTCACCACCCATTCTTCCGGCCATACGCATTCCTTTGAATACTCTAGCTGGATATGAAGCTGCTCCGATAGAACCTGGAGCTCTTAAACGGTTATGCTGACCATGCGTTGCTTGACCAACCCCAGCAAATCCATGACGTTTTACAACACCTTGAAATCCTTTACCTTTTGAAATTGCAGAAACATCTACAAATTCACCTTCTTCAAATAGATCAACTGTTATAGTATCACCTAATTTGTACTCCTCATCAAAACCTATAAATTCAACGACTTTTTTCTTAGCAGTAGTTCCAGCCTTTTTAAAGTGACCTTTTAACGCACTTGTTGTACGTTTCTCTGCTTTGTCATCGAAACCTAACTGTAAAGCGGTATAACCGTCTACTTCTTCAGTTCTGACTTGGGTAACTACACAAGGACCACATTCAATTACCGTACAAGGAATATTCTTCCCGTTTGCATCGAATAAGCTGGTCATTCCGACTTTTCTTCCTATTAACCCAGACATTTTTATTAATTATTATTATTATTATTATTATTCTCTTGATTTATTTCAAAAAAAACAGAGCAAAAATATCTTCAGCTCTGAATCTATTTTTTACCGTTTTTCCTTCGCTCGCAGCTCCGGACATGTACTTACACGAATTTCTTACAAATCGCCTATTTTTTATGAGGTGCAAATATAGAATATATATACTGAAAAAAAAAATTCTTTTAAATATATTTAGACAATTAAAAATTCTTCATAAAAAACAAGTTAGCCTTCAACTAAAACCAGACAATTCTTCAGGTTTTATAAACATCAAAAAAAGTATATTTCACAAAAAAAGCTATATCAAATTGATATAGCTTTTTTTGTGTCAAGTAAGAAATTAAACTTTAATCTCTACTTCAACTCCACTAGGTAATTCTAATTTCATTAAAGCGTCAATAGTTTTCGAAGAAGAACTATAGATGTCTAATAATCTTTTAAAAGAACTTAATTGAAATTGCTCTCTAGACTTTTTGTTTACGTGAGGTGAACGCAATACCGTAAAAATCTTTTTATTTGTTGGCAAAGGAATAGGTCCGTTTACAACAGCTCCTGTTGCCTTTACAGTTTTTACGATTTTTTGAGCAGATTTGTCTACTAAATTATAATCGTAAGATTTTAATTTTATTCTAATTTTTTGACTCATGATATATAATTTAGATTATGCTTTTGCTTTTGCGATAACTTCTTCCGACACATTACTAGGCGTTTGCGCATAGTGTGAGAAAGACATTGTAGATGTAGCTCTACCAGAAGATAAAGTACGCAATGTGGTTACATAACCAAACATTTGCGACAATGGCACTTCTGCTTTAACAACCTTAGAGCCTGAACGATCACTCATATCGTTTACTTGTCCTCTACGTCTATTCAAATCACCAACAATATCTCCCATGTTTTCTTCAGGTGTTAACACCTCAACCAACATTATTGGTTCTAAAACTTTTGCTCCTGCTGCTTTAGCACAAGCTCTGTATCCCATTTTTGCAGCTAGTTCAAATGACAATGCATCAGAATCTACAGCGTGAAAAGATCCATCTAATAAAGTAACTTTTAATGAATCCATAACGAATCCAGCTAAAGGTCCATTTTGCATAGACTCTTTAAATCCTTTTTCAACAGCAGGAATAAATTCCTTAGGAATACGTCCGCCTTTAATCTTATCAACAAACTGTAATCCGCCTCCTTCAAAGTCTTCATCAACAGGTCCCATTTCAAATGAGATATCACCAAACTTACCACGACCACCAGATTGCTTTTTATAAGTTTCTCTGTGCTGCGTTAATTTAGTTACAGCTTCTTTATATTCAACTTGAGGCTCACCTTGATTTACCTCAACTTTAAACTCACGTTTTAAACGATCAACTAAAACCTCTAAGTGTAACTCTCCCATTCCTGAGATTACTGTTTGACCAGATGCTTCATCCGTTTTAACGGTAAATGTAGGATCTTCTTCAGCCAATTTACCTAAAGAGATTCCTAGCTTATCCATATCTCCTTTTGTTTTTGGCTCAATAGAAATACCTATTACTGGATCTGGGAAATCCATAGATTCCAATACAATTGGCGCTTTTAAAGACGACATAGTATCACCAGTCTTAATATCTTTAAACCCAACTGCCGCTCCGATATCTCCAGCTTCGATAAAATCGATAGCTATTTGCTCGTTTGCATGCATTTGGTAGATACGTGAAATACGTTCTTTTTTACCTGAACGATTGTTCAAAATATAAGAACCAGCATCTAAACGACCAGAATAAACACGGAAAAAGGCTAAACGTCCTACAAAAGGATCAGTAGCAATTTTAAATGCCAATGCCGCAAATTCATCATTTACATCAGGTTTTCTAGAAATTTCATTACCTGTATCAGGATCTGTTCCATAAATTGCAGGTCTATCTAACGGAGAAGGCAAATATCTACAAACAGCATCCAATAAAAATTGAACTCCCTTATTTTTAAATGCAGATCCAGCAATCATAGGAATGATAGCCATATCCATTACAGCAGCTCTTAAAGCAGAATGTATTTCTTCTTCGGTAATAGAATCTTCATCTTCCATGAATTTTTCTAACAAGCTCTCATCATAAGATGCAACTTCTTCGATTAAGCGTGCACGAGCTTCAGCTACTTCGTCCAACATATCTTCAGGAATATCAACGATATCAAAAGTTGCCCCAAGAGTTTCATCATGCCATATAATAGCTCTGTTCTTTACTAAATCAACCACACCTTTGAATGTATCCTCTTCACCAATTGGCAAAACGATTTCAACAGCGTTAGATCCTAACATCTCTTTCACTTGCGCACAAACTTTAGTGAAGTTAGCTCCTTGACGGTCCATTTTGTTAACAAAACCAATTCTTGGCACTTTATAGTTGTCAGCTAATCTCCAGTTAGTTTCTGATTGAGGCTCAACACCGTCTACCGCACTAAATAAGAATACCAAACCATCCAATACACGTAATGACCTATTTACTTCAACAGTAAAATCAACGTGACCAGGAGTATCAATAATATTAAAGTGGTATTCTTTAGTATCAGCAACAGGCTTATCATTTTCAAGAGGAAATTTCCACTCACAGGTAGTAGCTGCAGAAGTAATAGTAATACCTCTTTCTTGCTCTTGCTCCATCCAGTCCATTGTAGCTGCACCATCATGAACTTCTCCTATCTTGTGAGAAACTCCTGTATAATACAATACACGTTCTGTTGTAGTGGTTTTTCCCGCATCAATATGCGCAGCAATACCAATATTTCTAGTTAATTTTAAATCTCTTGCCATTTCTTAGAATCTAAAGTGTGAGAATGCCTTGTTTGCTTCAGCCATCTTATGTACATCTACTCTTTTCTTTACAGCAGCACCTTCTTCTTTTGCAGCAGCTAAAATCTCACCTGCTAACTTTTGAGCCATTGTTTTCTCGTTTCTTTTTCTAGAATATGAAATCATCCATTTGATTGCCATAGAAACTTTTCTGTCTGGTCTAATTGGCATTGGAATCTGAAAGTTCGCTCCACCAACACGACGACTACGCACTTCTACTTGAGGCATCACATTAGAAAGCGCATCTTTCCATATCTCTAAGGCAGATTTTTCTTCTTCTCCCTTTTTTTCTTCTACGATTTCTAATGCATCATAAAATACTTTAAATGCTACTGATTTCTTACCATCCCACATTAACATATTAACAAAACGTGTTGCTAATTGATCGTTAAATTTAGGATCCGGTAAAAGAACTCTTTTTTTGGCTCTTCTTTTTCTCATGTTTTCTTGAGTTTGTTGTTTGTTACTGAATGATTTTTTTAATCAAACCGAGAACATTAAAAATTTACTTCTTAGGACGTTTGGCTCCGTATTTAGATCTACGTTGAGTTCTTCCCTCAACACCAGCTGTATCTAAAGCTCCACGAACAATGTGATACTTTACCCCTGGTAAATCTTTAACTCTTCCTCCCCTTACTAATACTATCGAGTGCTCTTGTAAATTGTGTCCTTCTCCAGGAATGTAAGCATTTACCTCATTACCATTTGTCAAACGAACTCTGGCAACTTTTCTCATTGCAGAATTTGGTTTCTTTGGTGTAGTAGTGTAAACACGTGTACATACTCCTCTTCTTTGAGGACACGAATTTAAAGCAGCCGATTTACTCTTCTTAGTGTTTTTGGTTCTTCCTTTGCGTACTAATTGTTGAATAGTTGGCATACTAAAATGTTATAAATTGCGTTTATTTTATAAATCTCTATTTTTTAGAGGGTGCAAATATACATCTTTAATCTAATTATTCAAATACCAGCAAGTTAAATTTTAATATTTTCGTTTTTCTTGACTATTTGGTCATTTTTGAATAATTTTGATCTAGCCTATTTATCATATGAAATTTGATCCTATTTTATCCCAATCAATAATTTGAAACCTCCTAAACTTCCAAAGAAAAATTTTCTGTTACTTATTTTGAGTTTTGTTTTTTTTATTTCACAGAATACACATGCTCAAAATGAAACATTGAATTTCATACTTATACAAGTAGACACTCTTAAACAGAAGCCGCTACCAAAGGACTATTTCAAAAGAAAGAAATTCAAAAACCTAATTGATATTAGACAATACACTGAACAGATTTCTAATCAATTAAACCTCGAAGGATACCTTACTCATCATATAGATATCCTAAAAAAAAACGACTCCTTATATAATGGCTTTATAAGTCTCAACTCAAAAACATCTGAAATTAGGTTGCTTTTTGATTCTAACATCAAATTACCTCAATGGATCAAAAACAAATCAAAGCTAATCGAATTCCCTCAATTGACACAAACGATAAACGAATTATACACATTTTACGAGAACCTCGGTTACAGTTTTACAGAAATTGAATTAAAAAATATTAGCACCAAAGAAAACCAGCTCGTAGCAAATGTCTCTATCAATCTTCCTTACCAAAGACATATCGACAAGATTGTTCTAAAAGGATACAACAACTTCCCCCATAAATACATAAAACACTACCTTCATCTTAAACCCAACAGCACATTCAATAAACAAACTATCAACGCTACAAGCACTGCATTAAGCTCATTAAATTTCATTACGGAAACAAGAAAACCAGAAGTTTTATTTACCAAAGACTCTACACAATTATACCTTTATTTAAAAAGAAAAAACTCCAACAAATTTGACGGACTTATTGGGTTTACAAATAGCGAAAATGGAAAACTTCAATTTAATGGTTATTTAGATATTGAATTAAACAACAGCTTTAATTACGGAGAGCAACTTGCTTTTTTCTGGAGTAACAATGGCAACGAGCAAGAACACTTTAAACTAAAAACAAAAACCCCATATATATTTAACACTCCTATAAGTCCAAGTATAAACTTTGAAATATACAAACAAGATTCAACCTTTGTCAATATAGACTTGATTATTGATTTTGATTATTCACTAAACAGGTCACATACTATTGGTGTTACCTATCTTTCTGAAAATTCATCAAATCTTTTAGAAAACAATTCAAACAACCTCGTTGAATCCTTTTCCAAAAATCTTTATGGAGTTTTATATCGTTATAACAACCTCCTACATAAAAAAACCATTTTCACCATCGATTCTGCGCTAAGACTTGGAATCAAAAATTCACAGAACACCTCATCACAACAGTATTATTTATATTTAGATCTAAGTTTATCAGAGGCACTTACTAGAAAAAGCAGTATCTACTTACGTAATAGAACAGAGTTTTTAAAAGGAAATGAATTATTACTCAACGAACTTTTTCAAATAGGCGGAGCTAATACAATTCGAGGTTTTTACGAACAAAGTATCTTTAGCTCATCCTATAATTTCACTAATTTAGAATACCGCCTATTAACATCAAACGAATCATACATCTACACTTTTACCGACTTTGCAATCACAGAAAACAATGACACCGATATATTTGACAGATTATACAGTTTTGGACTTGGATATGCCTACAAAACAAAAGGAGGTTTTATCAACTTAAATTATGCCTTTGGAAAAACAAACAAGAATCCTTTCGACTTCAATCAAGGAATATTTCACATCAAACTCACATCTTGGTTTTAATACCAATTTTTTCTCCAAACACGCTTTTTACATAAAAAAAGCCACCATTTGACATATAATTACTACCTTTAAGAAAACATAAGTTAATAAATGAGTTATAAACAAAACAAAACATAGTTTTTTAAGGAGTTTATCATAAAAAAGTTATACTTATGTTAAAAATTTAAAAAAATTCAATCAAATGAAAAAAAAACTACACCGAATAACGTTGCTTTTATTTATGCTCGTTCTTCAATTTTCTTATTCACAAAACAATAAAGTCACAGTAACAGGAACTGTTTCTGACCACACAGGACCATTACCAGGGGTTGTTGTTGTTGTTAAAAACACAAGCACAGGAACCCAAACTAATTTTGATGGGTTTTTCTCGCTAGAAGCTAGGACTGGAACAGTCTTAGAATTTAGCTATATCGGAATGATCTCTGTTCTAAAAACAGTACAAAACTCTAGCCCAATGATCATTACAATGGAGGAAGACAGGCAAAATTTAGACGAAGTCGTTGTGGTTGCCTTCGGAGTTCAGAGGAAAGAGGCAATTGTAGGAGCAATATCTACTATTGGATCAGATATGATTGAAAATCAACAAGCTGTTTCTGTTGTAAGTGCTCTTCAAGGAAACGTATCAGGTGTTAATATTATTCAGGCAGGAGGTCAGCCAGGGAACAACCCAGTAATAAGAATTCGTGGTATCGGATCAATCAACGCATCTGCTGAACCGCTAATTATTGTAGATGGGTCTCCTTTTAATGGAAATTTGAATACAATTAGTAGCGATCAAATAGCATCAATGACAGTATTAAAAGATGCTTCTTCTACTTCTCTTTATGGTTCACGTGGATCAAATGGGGTTATTCTTATAAATACAAAAAGAGGAAAATTAAGCACTCCTACAACAGTAAATATTAGGTCTTCAATTGGATTTGCAAATCAAGCTGTTGATAATCATCAACTAGTAGATACTGATACATTTACTGAATTTACATGGGAAGCAATGAGAAACTCTAATCTTTATGTAAATGATATGAGTGCTGCTGATGCTGCTCAAGACGCCACTAATGAGCTAGTTACAGAATTAGGATATGACCCATATGGAAATGGAACACCTGTTGGAACAGATGGTAAACTTCTTACAACAGACAAATTATGGGATACGGATTGGCAAGATTATTTATTTAATGACTCAGCAATAAGAACAGACCATAGTTTAAGTGTTTCTGGGGGTAATGACAATACTTCATATTTTTTCTCAGCAAACTATTTAGACCAAGAAGGATCTATTCAAACATCTTCTTTTGAACGTACTACAACTCGATTAAGTATTGACTCACAAGTAAATGACTGGTTAAAACTAGGTCTAAGTTCATTCTACTCAACCTCTAGTTCAACTGTTCCAACTCAAAGTGGTACGACTTACACTAGTACTATCCAATGGATTAACAATGTTTCTTCTTACTACCCATTATACAGAAGAGATGCTTCGGGATCGTTAATTTTAGACTCATCTGGAAATAAAATTTATGATTATGGAAATAATCAACAATCAGTGAATGGATCAAGGCCTTTATACTCAAATGAAAACATCGTTGGTTCGCTTTATAATTATGATATTTTAGAAAACAGGGACAATATTTCATTAAATGGATATGCACAAATTAACTTCACACAAGATTTAAGTTTTAAAACACAAATTTCTTATGAGAAATACATTTTTGATACTTATGAGTATATCCATAATGAATACGGTTATGCCTCATCTGTTGGTGGGAGGGTTTCCCAAAACAGAAACTTTGTAACTACTAAGAATATTATCAACTCACTTAACTATCTTAAAACTTTCAATGAAGTACATAACATAAGTGTTGATTTGATTCATGAAGCATACGAAAGAAATAATGATGATTTAGGGGCTCAAGGAGTAGGTTACTTACCAGATGTATCTGTATTAGACGGAAGCACCACCCCTGAAGCGGTGACTGGTTCCTTCACAGACGAAACCTTAGAATCCTATCTAGGAAGGGTTACTTATAATTATGATAGTAAATACTTCGCTGAAGCTTCCTTTAGAACTGATGGATCTAGTAGGTTTGCCGAAGATGTTAGATGGGGTGATTTTTATGCTGTTGGAGCTTCTTGGATGATTTCAAAGGAAAATTTCTTCTCTGATATTGACAATATTAATTTACTTAAGCTAAGAGCATCTTATGGAGAATTAGGTAACAATAGAGGAATTGGTTATTTCCCTTATCTTTCACTTTATGAAACAGGATATAACGAACTAGATAATACTGGTGTAATTCTTGGAGAAGTAGCCGATCAATTTTTAACATGGGAGAAAGTAGTTTCTTCTAATATTGGAGTTGATTTTGGATTCTTTAACAATATACTGAAAGGATCTATTGATTATTATAGTAAAGAATCTATTGACTTAATTTACGACCAACCTCTTCCTCCTTCTACAGGTAATGAATCTATTAAAACAAATGTTGGAGCTCTTAAAAATTATGGTATTGAAGTATCTTTAGGTGTCACTATAATTAATAAAAAAGATTTTATATGGACTACTGATTTAAATATGTCCTTTGATAATAATGAGATTACAGAACTTACTCAAGAATCTTTTATTAATGGCACCAAAAGATGGGAAGTAGGTAAATCATTATATGAATTTTACATTAGAGAGTGGGCTGGTGTAGACCCAGATACTGGTTACGGCATGTGGTATAAAGACATTTTAGATGATAACGGTAATCCAACTGGTAAACAAGAAACGACTACAAATTATACTGATGCTACTAGAAACTACAATGAACAATCATCTTTACCCGATTTCATAGGAGGCTTCTCAAACTCCCTAACTTATAAGGATTTTGATTTTAACTTACTATTAAATTTTAGTGTCGGCTCTTATATTTACGACTCAAATTACGCAGCTTTAATGGGGGGGTTTGATAGACCTGGTGAAACAGCATCATCAGACATTTCAACTCGTTGGCAAAACCCAGGAGACGTAACAGATATACCATTACTTTTAGCATCCCAAAATGATTTTAATTCAACTTCTGATCGGTTTTTGTTCAAAAACAACTACCTAAGGCTAAAGGCCTTAACTATTGGATATAGCATACCAACAACAGCAATTGAAAAATACGGCATAAATAATTTAAGACTATTCTTTCAAGGCGACAATTTGCTAACATTTCAAAGTCATAAAGGTATAGACCCAGAACAAAGTGTTTCTGGTATAACAAACTATCGTTCTTACAACCAAAGAATAATTTCTATGGGACTTAACATTAAATTTTAAAAAAAAACATGAAATTTAACTTTAAACAAACAAATATATTAATTTTCATTACTCTTTTAACAATTGGATGTAGTGATGATTTCTTAAACGACCCTAAACCCACAAGTTCGGTTACCGAAGAAGTGATATTCAGCACAAGAGTTGGAGCAGAGGCTTTTCTTTCTGGAATACAAAGAAGTTTCAGAACTCAATTTGAAAGATATCAAAGAACCGATTGCGGAGGTATTTACTCAATGTATTTCGCTAGATCCGTAAAAGGAAATGATCTTATTCAAGGTCCTACTTGGTTCCTTTATGATTATAGTAATGACAATAGAGAGCCCACTTATAGTAGAGTTGGTTTTACTTGGGATTATCCGTACTTTATGATTAATCAAGCAAATAGCTTAATTAATGGAGTAACTTTAAGTGAACTACCTGATACTGATAAAGCTGAATTAACAGCACAAGGAAAAACAATTAGGGCATTTTTCTATTTCCAATTAGCAATGGAATTCCAACATACTTATAGCTTTGATGCTACATTGCCGGCTCCACCGATCTATACTGAACTATCTTTAGAAGGTAACCCAATGAGCACACTTACTGAGATGTATGATTTAATCATTTCGGACTTAACAAGTGCCGTTACAAATTTAAACGATACCAGATTAGGTAAGTCTTATGTAAACCAAAGTGTAGCATCTGGAATACTAGCAAGAGTTTACCTAGTTACAGGAAATATGACAGGTGCGGCTAACGCTGCAAATATGGCATATGGAGGTGATGTAAATTCTGTTTTGGATGCCGCTAGTTATGGAAACGGTTTTGATGACATTACTAATTCTGAATGGATATGGGGCAGCCCTCAGTCTTCCGACCAGTCCAATTATTACTATCTTGCTCCACATGCATTTACTGATCATTACAGTCCAGCTTATTTTGGAACATATATAAACGTAGATTTTGCTGATTTATTTTCAGAAACTGATGTTCGAAATTTATTTGTACACACATACGAAAATACCACTCCTACTGATTATACGTATTTAACTACAACCAAGTTTATTTTTGCATTTGATTCTGACATGCCGCTAATGAGAACATCAGAAATGATTTTAATTGAATCGGAGGCGCTGTTAAATTCAAACGAAGACCAAGCGCACAACCTATTATATGCGCTTCAGTTAAACAGAGATAGTTCAGCAGTTAAATCAACAAATACCGGGGATGCGTTATTAAATGAAATTCTTATAGAAAGAAGAAAAGAACTTTATGGCGAAATTGGAGTCGAATGGTTTGATGCTAAGCGTCTCAGAAGAGCTATTCCTAGAACGGGTAATCATAGGTTAATTGAATCTGATTTAGAAGCAGATGACAAAAAATTATTTTTAAAAATTCCACAAGCAGAAATTGATGCAAACGACTATATAGATGACAGTATAAATACTGACAGATAATATCCTCTAATAAATAATACGTTTAAAATCTCCAAGATAACTAGTCTTGGAGATTTTTTTTAACAACTAAACAGTTTTAAATTTAAAATTACTTTATATAGTGGCAAAGTAACTTTTACAAGTTACCAAACTGACGAAGATAGTTGGACAATACCAGGAGAAGCAGAGTTTGATTATAGCTTTAACTTCTGTTACTTAAGACAGTACCATAACAGCAGATGAAACTTATGTAATAAGTGGTTATAGATATACTGGATTTCCAGAAGATTTTCAATAGAATACAAAATAAAGTGACATATATAAACCATCTTGCAGCCTTGCAAGATGGTTTTTTTTACAAATAATAGCAGTACATTTGCGTCATGGAAATAAAAACGTCAAAAATATTCGGACTCAGAGCAGTTATCGAAGCTATAAATAGCGAAAGCTCAATAGATAAAGTGTTTATTCAGAAAGACATTTCTGGGCATTTGATGAATGAATTGATGACGAAAATTAGAACAAACAGTATCGCATTTAGTTATGTCCCCGTTGAAAAACTAGACAAACTATCTAAATACGGAAATCACCAAGGAGCAGTAGCACAAATTGCACCGATTAACTTCTATGATTTAGATGCATTGGTAGAAGCGACTTTAGAGAAAGAAGAAAGTCCATTATTTCTCTTATTAGATCAAGTTTCAGACGTAAGAAACTTTGGTGCAATTATTAGAACTGCTGAATGTACAGGAGTTCATGGTATAATAATTCAAAACCAAGGAAATGCACCTGTAAATGCTGAAACGGTAAAAACCTCAGCAGGAGCGGCTTTTAATATTCCTATTTGTAAAGTAAACCATATCAAAGATGCCTTATTTATTTTACAAGCTGCAGAAATACAAGTAGTCGCTGCAACTGAAAAAACAGAAGACTTATTGTTTGACATAGACCTCAAAAAACCCACTGCCATTATTATGGGATCAGAAGATAGAGGAATCAACCCTTCTATATTAAAAATGGTAGATGCAAAAGCTAAATTACCTTTAAAAGGAACTATTGGATCTTTAAATGTTTCTGTTGCCTGTGGTGCTTTTTTATACGAGGTAGTAAGACAACGTATTTAATACCATTTTTAACATTTAAATGACGTATTAAATTCATTTCTTTTTCATTCATATTTCACATAAAAATAAAATTGGCAGAGTAAGAACCTATCACAAAATAAAAAAACTCTAAATTTTATTAGAGTTTTTTTTATGACTTAGTTTCAATTGTTAAATAGAATGTAGATAAGTCTTTACATTGCTATCAATTCTAGCTGTCACATCAGTAATATCTGCTTTAACAAAAGTTTCTCCTATTATCTTCTCGTACAATTCTATATATCTATTAGAAATTTCTTCAATTTTATCTTCAGTCAATTCAGGTACAACTTGTCCCTCTTTTCCTTGAAATCCGTTTTCTAGCAACCACTCTCTTACAAACTCTTTGGAAAGTTGTTTTTGCTTTTGATCTTTGGCTTGAATTTCTTCATATCTATCTGCGTAGAAATAACGAGAAGAATCTGGTGTATGAATCTCATCAATAACAACAATCTTTCCTGAAGCTGTTTTACCAAACTCATATTTTGTATCTACTAAAATCAAACCTTGATTCTCAGCTATTTCAGTACCTCTTGCAAACAATGCAAAAGTATAGGCCTCAAGTTGCATGTAGTCAGATTCTGGAACAATTCCTTTTGCTAAAATATCGTCTCTTGAAATATCTTCATCATGCTCTCCAAGATCCGCTTTCGTTGAGGGAGTAATTATTGGATTTTCAAATTTCTGGTTTTCAATCATTCCTTCTGACATCGGAACCCCACACAAAACTCTTTTCCCAGATTTATATTCTCTCCACGCATGCCCAGTTAAATATCCTCGGATAACCATTTCCACTTTAAATGTTTTACAAGAATGTCCAATTGTTACGTTAGGATCTGGTATAGAAACTACCCAGTTTGGCACAATATCTTTGGTTGCTTCCAACATTTTAGCAGCAATTTGATTTAATATCTGTCCCTTATAAGGAATTTGTTTGGACATAACTACATCAAAAGCAGACAATCTATCAGTTACAATCATCACTAATAAGTCATTATTTACAGTATAAACTTCTCTTACTTTTCCTTTATAGATCATTTTCTGACCTGGGAAATTATAATTGGTATCGTTGATTGTCGTTATCATAATTGTAATTTACTTAATACTATTAAATCAATTTATTTTGCGGCAAAAATAAAGAATTCTAAGCGAGTAATCGTAGCTAATTATTTACTTTCTTCCGTATTAATTATTCTGTTTCAATATTTTTATACGCTTTGATAATATCTTTTACCAATCTATGACGAATTACATCCTTCTCGTCTAAAAAGACATGAGCGATTCCTTTTACTTCTTTTAAAGCTAATAAAGACGTTTTTAAACCTGAGACCTGTTTCCTAGGTAAATCTACTTGACCAGGATCACCCGTTATGATAAATTTTGCTCTCTTCCCCATTCTTGTAAGGAACATTTTCATCTGACCAGCAGTTGTATTTTGCGCCTCATCTAAAATCACAAAAGCATTGTCTAAAGTTCTTCCTCGCATAAATGCCAATGGCGCTATTTCTATTACACCTTTGTCTAAATAGGAATCTAATTTTTCAAAGGGAATCATATCTTTCAAGGCATCATATAAAGGCTGCATATATGGATCCAGTTTATCTTTTACTCCTCCTGGTAAAAAACCTAAATTCTCCCCGGATTCCACGGCAGGTCTCGTTAGGATAATTCTTTTAACTTCTTTATCCTTCAATGCTTTAACTGCTAAGGCTACAGCAGTATAAGTTTTTCCTGTACCCGCAGGACCAATGGCAAACAACATATCATTTGTTTCCGTTTTTAATACCATCTTTCGTTGATTTTCCGTTTGAGCTTTAATTAATTTCCCTCCTACTCCATGTACCAATACCCTGTCTGCTTTTAAAGAAATAATTTCTTTTCTCCCTGTATTGGTCAGTATTTGTTCAATCGTGTTTTCATCAATCTTATTGTATTTCTCAAAATACTTCACAAGCATTTCCAGTCGTTTCTCAAATTCATCTAAGATAATCGGTTCTCCATAAGCTTTTATCTCGGCTCCTCTAACCACAATTTTAAGTTTTGGATAATAAGCTCTTAACTGTTTAATCGTTGTCTCTTGATGACCGAAAAACTCCAATGGGTCAATCTCTAAAAGACTAATAATGCGTTCGTTCAATTGCTGGTAATTTAATGTTTATATCTCCTGTATTTTTCATCTCTAAAAATACTATTAATTCCTGTAAAATTGTATAAATTTGTTTAAGACTTTCAGAGGAAGTTCCAAAACATTACTCAATTTAAAAAGCAAGCACAGAATAAATGTCCATAATAACTTTAACTACAGATTTCGGAACGAAAGATCACTTTGTAGGTGCGGTTAAAGGGGCTATTTATTCGATGATTTCAGATGCTAAAATTGTTGATATTTCTCACGAAATATCACCTTTTAACATTACCGAAACAGCATATATTTTAAAGAACGCATATAAAAATTTCCCTGAAGGAACCATCCATATTGTTGGAGTAGATTCTGAATTAAACGAAGATAATAAACATATTGCCTTATTGTTAAATGGTCATTATTTTGTATGTCCCGATAATGGTTTGATATCAATGATTACTTCAGAAATAATCCCAACTAAGATTGTAGAAATTAATATTCACGATCGTTTGGAATCTAATTTCTCTGTATTGGATGTTTTTGTACAAGTTGCAGCTCATCTTGCTCGTGGCGGAACTTTAGAAGTAATTGGAAAACCATTGGAAAACTATAAAAAAATTTTCGAAATGCAACCAAAAGTATCCAGAGACTTATCAATTATCTCTGGAAATATTATTTATATTGATAACTATGGAAACGTAATTAGCAATATTTCAGAAAAATTATTTAAAGAAATCGGAAAAGGACGAGAATTTAAATTAAACGCAAGTCGGTATTCTTTCAATAAAATAAATTATAAATACTGTGATATTGTTGACTTTAACCAAGATTCTAAATTTCGTCAAAATGAAGGAAATAAATTAGCCATTTTTAACTCCGCTGGCTTTATAGAAATTGCCATTTATAAGAGTAATTTAACCACGGTAGGAGGAGCGTCTAGCTTACTTGGGTTGAGCTATAGAGATTCCATTACTATAGAATTCCATAAGGAAGGAATAAATTAAACATTTTTTCGTTCTCTAATCTAATACCTAAATAAGATCTTATGTTAGCCCTATTTAAAAAAGAACTTCGTTTATTTTTCGGATCCTTTGTAGGTTATCTAATTATTACAGGGTTTCTCACCTTAAATTGGTTATGGTTATGGGCGCTAAAAACCGATTCTAATATTTTTAACAGTGGCTTTGCAGACCTCAGTCAATTTTTTTACAGCACTGCTTGGCTGTTTATACTAGTTGTGCCTGCATTGACTATGAAAGCATTTTCTGATGAATTTCAGACAGGCACCATAGAAATCCTTAAAACAAAACCAATTTCAGATTGGGAACTAATTTTAGGTAAATTCTTCGCTACCGTTTTTATCATTATTATAATGCTATTACCTACTTTATTTTATGTTTACAGTCTTTATAATTTAGCAACACCTGTTGGAAATATTGAATTTGGAAGTCTAATTGGATCCTATATAGGATTATTGTTTTTAGCAGCAGCCTTTACCTCTATCGGTCTTTGGGTATCATCTCTCTCTAAAAGTATTTTGATTGCCTTGCTAGTGGCAATCTGC
The DNA here is from genome assembly GCF_037132785.1 of Flavicella sp. Lineage (GTDB taxonomy): Bacteria > Bacteroidota > Bacteroidia > Flavobacteriales > Flavobacteriaceae > Flavicella. The sequence goes on from NZ_JBAHZZ010000055.1 coordinate 41,713, forward strand.
TTTTCATTTCTCTTATTCTCAGGAATTCAAGAATTCGCAGCTCTACTCCCTTCTTATAATATAGAATCACTTGCACTGCTAACACATTTTACCAGTATTACCAGAGGTGTTATTGATGTACGAGACATCATATTTTTCGTACTTGTTTCCTTTTTATTTTTAAACCTTACTTATTTTAGTATTTCAACGAAAAAAAACAAGAATAGGTTATTTTATAGTATACTCATTGTTTCAATAGTCAATGTCGCGAGTTCCACACTACTTTACAGAATTGACCTTACAGAAGATAAAAAATATACTATCTCCAATGCTTCCATTGACATTATAGAGAAAATAGACGAAACCGCAGTCTTAAAAATATATTTAGAAGGTGATTTTCCTCCTGAATTTAAAAGATTACAAATTGAAGCCAAACAACTATTAGAAGAACTTAAAGCGATTAATAAAAATTTAAAAGTGTTTTTTGTTGACCCAAAAGACAATTTACCTGAATTGATAAAAAAAGGACTTGCACCAAGTCGTCTTACGATTGAAGAAAACGGGGTTATTTCTGAAAGTATTATTCTTCCATGGGCTACTGTTACTTATAAAAACAAAACAAAAAATATCAGTTTGCTGAAAAACAGCAACATGAAAGAATCTCAAGAAAAACAATTAGAAAATTCAATACAAAATTTAGAATATGCATTTGTAAGTGCTTTAAAAAAAGTAAGTTCAAAAAAAGAGAAAAGCATCGTTATTTTAACTGGAAACGGTGAACTAGAAGATATTTACCTATATAGCCTACTCGAAAATTTGAGTACAAATTACCATTTAGCAAAATTCACTTTAGACTCCATAAAAACGAGTCCTAAAAAATCAATCGAATATTTAAATTCATACAACTTAGCGATAATTGCAAAACCGACCCAAGCTTTTTCTGAAGAAGAAAAATATGCTTTGGATCAATATACACTAAATGGAGGAAAGTCAATTTGGATGCTCGACAACATACATGCTGAAATGGACAGCCTACGCAGCAACGGAAAAACACTTGCTTACACTAGAGACCTTAATTTAGATGATTTTTTTTTTAGATACGGGGCAAGAGTCAACCAAAACCTAATAAAAGACCTATACGCCTCTAAAATAGCTCTGGCAACAGGAAATACAGGCAACAAAACAAACTATGAAAACTTTTTATGGTTTTACGCTCCTTTGGTAACTCCAATAAGTAACCACCCGATAGTTCATAATATCAGTCCAGTCAAATTTTCTTTTGTTTCATCTATTGATACTTTACAAAACAACATCAAAAAAACAGTTCTTTTACAAAGCTCCGTACTTTCAAAAGAAATTCAAATTCCAGCGATTATTGAGTTGAATACGGTAATAGAAAATCCAGACCCAAAAACTTATAGAAACGGAAATAAAATCCTTGGACTTTTGTTAGAAGGTTCTTTTACCTCAGCCTATAAAGACAGGATTAAACCCATAAAAATTGAAAACCCAAAAGAAATTGGAATTCCTTCCAAAATGATTATAATCTCGGATGGAGATATTGGCAAGAATCAAGTTCATAAAGGAAAGCCGTTAGATCTAGGACACGATAAGTGGACTCAAGAATACTTTGGAAATAAAGAATTTTTATTAAACTCAATTGAATACCTTTTAGATGACACTGGATTAATTTCTATTCGATCTAAAAAAATAAGTCTTAAAACCTTAGACAAAAACAAAATATCACAAGATAAAACATATTGGCAAATACTAAATTTACTCTTACCTCTTTTATTTGTATTTGTTGTCGGAGGCATATACCTATACTACCGAAAAAAAATCTACGGAAAACCACTTTTATAGCAGCTAAGGCTTTAGTTTTCCTGCTAAAACACAGGTTTAAACCCTGTAATGGTAGAAAAGTTGTCAAATGTGTCTTTTTATCAAAAACTCACAAAATATGACAAAAATATCTCAAGAAATGAAACAATTGTTTTATTCATCTCTATAGTATCAGTCTTTTAATCATTACTTTAAAATATCAATACATAAAGAATACTATTTACTCTTTTTCTAAAAAAACCAAATTGTGTTTAATGTGTATTTGTTGTACTTTTAACCTATAATTAAAGGTGAATTTATAGACTTAAAAAACATTTGATATGAAAGTTATAGAATTTAAAAGTGGTATTTGGGACAAAGAAATCAAGGTCAAAGATTTTGTATCTAAAAACATTAGTCCTTATTTTGGGAATCACGATTTTTTAGTGGGACCTTCAACAAAAACTCAAAAACTTTGGGACATTTGTAAGGCAGCAATTCAAGAGGAAAGGTCAAATAACGGATTACGATCTGTAGATACAGAAACTATTTCTGGTGTTGATTCTTTTGAAGCAGGATACATCGATAAAGAAAACGAAACTATTGTTGGATTGCAAACCAATGAACTCTTAAAAAGAGCTATGAAGCCTTTTGGTGGCTATAAAGTAGTTCAAAAAGCTTTATCTGAACACGGTCTTGCACCGAGTGATGCTGTAAATGAATTGTTTACCAAATATGTAAAAACTCATAATGATGGTGTCTTTTCTGCATATACATCAGAAATCAAAAAATTTAGATCTTTAGGTTTTTTAACGGGACTGCCAGACAACTATGCTCGTGGACGTGTTATCGGAGATTATCGTAGAATCGCATTATATGGAATCGCAACCTTAATTGAAAACAAAAAAGCTGACTTAGAAAACATCACAGGTCCAATGAGTGACAGTGTGATTCGCTTAAGAGAAGAAGTAGCTGAGCAAATCGGAGCATTAAAAGCGATGATCAACATGGGAAACCAATACGGTCTTGATTTGTCTCGCCCTGCTCAAAACTCACAAGAAGCCGTACAATGGACTTATATGGCTTATTTAGCTGCCGTTAAAGAACAGGATGGTGCTGCAATGTCTTTAGGTAATGTTTCTTCTTTCTTAGATATCTATATCAATAGAGATTTAGAAGCAGGTACTATTACTGAAGAGGATGCACAAGAATATATCGATCAATTTGTAATGAAACTAAGAATGGTGCGTCACTTACGTATGGCCGCTTATGACGAAATATTTGCTGGAGACCCAACTTGGGTAACAGAAGCTATTGGTGGAATGTTTACTGATGGACGTACAAAAGTCACAAAAACTTCTTTCCGTTTCCTACATACTTTATACAACTTAGGCCCATCACCAGAACCAAATATTACAGTTCTATGGTCTTACGGATTGCCCCAAAATTTCAAAAATTATTGTGCTAAAGTATCTATCGACACCTCTTCAATTCAATTTGAAAATGATGAATTGATGAGAGTCTCACGTAATTCTGACGATTATGGAATTGCTTGTTGTGTTTCTTTCCAAGAAATCGGAAAACAAATTCAATTCTTTGGAGCTCGAACCAACTTAGCTAAAACGTTATTGTTAGCAATCAATGGTGGTCGTTGTGAAAATTCAGGCACTCAAATGGTTGATGGAATAGAAACTTGTGAAGATGAATATTTAGACTTTGACAAAACAATGGCTAACTTTAAAATTGCCATGAAAGAAGTTGCAAGGGTTTATAACGACTCTATGAATATTATTCACTTTATGCATGATAAATATTATTATGAAAAAGCTCAAATGGCTTTGATTGATACCAATCCAATAATCAATATTGCATATGGTATTGCTGGTTTATCCATTGTTGCCGATTCTTTATCTGCTATTAAATACGCAAAAGTAAAACCTATTAGAAACGAAGAGGGCTTAACTGTTGACTTTAGTATTGAAGGAGAGTTTCCGAAATATGGAAATGATGACGATAGAGTTGATATTTTTGCTGTAAATGCCGTAGCTGATTTTAATAACGAATTAAAACAATTATCTGTTTACAAAGAAGCTGCTGTTACTATGTCTGTATTAACTATTACATCTAATGTTGTTTATGGTAAAAAAACAGGAGCAACTCCAGATGGTAGAGCAAAAGGAGTTCCTTTTGCTCCAGGTGCAAACCCAATGCATGGACGTGATTCTAATGGAGCTATTGCATCTCTGAATTCAGTAGCAAAAATTAACTACGAAGATTCTCAAGATGGAATTTCAAATACATTCTCTATTGTTCCTAAATCATTAGGAGCGACAGAGGAAGAAAGAATTGATAATTTAGCAACTACTTTAGATGGTTATTTTGATAAAGGTGCACAACACTTAAACGTAAATGTACTTGACAAAGAAACCTTGTTAGATGCAATGGAAAATCCAGAAGAATATCCTCAATTAACAATTCGTGTATCAGGTTACGCTGTTAACTTTATCCGATTGACAAAAGAGCAACAAATGGAAGTTATTACTAGATCGTTCCACGAATCTATGTAAATCAATCAATTAGCTATTCGGTTACTACCCCAACCGAATAGCTTCATTATAATTATATACTATCAAAACAAAAGAAAACACATTAAGAGTTCATTCCGTTGAATCCTTTGGAACTCATGATGGACCAGGAATTAGAATGGTCGTTTTTCTACAAGGTTGTAAATTAAAATGTTTGTATTGTCACAATCCAGATTCAATTGATACGCATGGAGGACAAGAACAAAATATTGAAGATTTGGTCAACCGTGCTATTCACATGAAATCTTATTTTGGAAAAAAAGGAGGAGTTACCGTCTCTGGTGGCGAACCTTTATTGCAATCTAAAGAATTGATTCATTTTTTTCAACGTTTGAAAGAAGAAGGTATCAATACCAATATTGACACAAACGGAAGAATCCTAAATCATTTTACAAAAAAACTTTTAGATGACTATGCCGATTTGGTTATGTTAGATATAAAACATATGACCGAAGAAGGTTATCAGTATTTGACTGGTGCAAAAAACAAAGAAACTACTTTCAAGTTTGCTGCATATAGAGAAGCTTCAGGTAAAAAAATGTGGCTGCGTTATGTCTTAATTCCAGGGATCACAAACAAACCCGAATTATTACACGCTATGGGTCAGTATTTTAAAAACTACAAAACAATAGAAAAAATAGAATTACAACCTTATCATAAATTAGGAGTTCACAAGTGGGACGCTTTAGGTTGGGAGTATCAATTAAATAACATCAAAGAAAATACTGAAGAAGAACTTAACGAGGCTGCAACTATTTTGAAGGAATACTTCAAAGAAGTAAAAGTCAATTAGTAAGTCTTCTGAAACTAAATACAACAATGAACAGTCCAAAAGAAGTTATAAATATTGTCAATGAAATAACAATACTCAAAGGGAAATATCCAATAAAAAAAACAATAGTTCTTGCTGTTTTAGCAGGTGCTTACATTGCTTTTGGAGGTTTACTAGCTATAATTGTTGCAGGAGGGTCACCTGATATAGCTGTAAGTAATCCAGGAATCACAAAATTCCTTTTTGGAGCTACATTTCCAATCGGACTAATTTTGGTTGTAACCGTAGGTGCTGAGCTTTTTACTGGAAACAATGCATATTTCATCCCTAATGTATTATCCAAAACCCTGCGTATACAATCTGTACTTAAAAACTGGAGTTTAGTCTATTTTGGAAATTTTATTGGAGCTATTTTTGTCGCATATGTGATCACTTATTTAACACATATTGTTAACAGTTCTCCTTATATAGATACCGTTTACAACATTGCAATAGGCAAAACAAGTCATTCATTTTTAGTTACATTTATCAAAGGAATAGGAGCCAACTGGCTCGTTTGTCTTGCTGTTTGGCAAGGAATGGCAGCAAAAGATGTTACTGGTAAAATAATTGCAATTTGGCTACCTGTAATGGCTTTTGTAACCATAGGTTTCGAACACAGTATAGCAAATATGTTTTTCATTCCATTGGCTATTTTTGAAGGTGCTGACATTACTTGGATGTCTTTTTTAATAGACAATCTGATTCCTGCTACCTTAGGAAATATAGTTGGAGGAGCCATATTTGTTGGACTTCCTTATGGATATCTCTTTGGAAAAACCAACAGAATAAGACAATCGAACTAGAAGGTTAAGTTGAACTATTTTTTTTACTAATGCTCAACAACTTAAAATATAAATTTTGATCTATTTTGTTTTTTACTAAAAAAACTACAGCTAGGAAAACCAATAAAATTTTAAAACAAACAATCTATAAAATTACAATGAAAGCATCCTAGAACAAAACTCACTGGTTGCACTAAAATTCAGCCTCTTTCTCAATTTACTCGTTTGGTTTTTTACTACCTTGGTTACCCACGAAAATTATAAACCATTATATTAAAAATTCAGGAATATGAGACTCTCCTTAATACTAGTTGGCGTATTATTTAGTTCGTTTACTTACGCCCAAAGTATTCCTTCCAATAAAATTATTTCTATTAAAAACCTTGGTTCTTTTTTAAAACTAGACATTCAAAAAGAACAAAGTGAAAATGAAATTTATCTCAAAAGAAACTTGCAAGCTATTTTAGAGATAAATTAAGACCGTTGCATAATGCTCTTTTCATTTTTAGATTTCAATTTTGACTTTTTAAATCTAAAATTTATATTTTTTTTTCTTATTTTCATTGTTTATGTTAGTTATGGATCTATTTTTTGGTTCATTTTCCTTTAGTTT
>NZ_JBAHZZ010000056.1:0-5022 GCF_037132785.1 Flavicella sp.
AAGGTACAGAGGTATGGAAAAAATGCATACTCAAAATCTGATGGAAGCTATTTGTTACAATTTATATAGAAGTCCAAGGATAATTGCCATTAATTCTAAAAACTAAAGGAAAATGAACCAAAAAATAGATCCATAACTAACATAACTAATGAAAATAAGAAAAAAAATATAAATTTTAGATTTAAAAAGTCAAAATTGAAATCTAAAAATGAAAAGAGCATTATGCAACGGTCTTGGTTTATGTACCTCACAGCAATCATTGATGTATAGAGCCGTAAAATAACGGGATGGAGTTAGTCTAATAGCACGATAAAAGAATGGTGTTGTGATTTAGTAAATGACAGCATAGAGAAACATGGAGTTCCACAAATATTAAATTCTGATCAAGGATCCCAATACACAAGTAATTTTTACTCAGAACTATTGAAAAAAAAGAAATTAACTTACAAATTTAATCGTCCTAAAAAGGAGGGAGTAGCATATCCTCAAAAAACTATATTTTAATGTTATTCTTCAATTGAATAAATAATTTTAAATACAGGTTTGCTAGCAATATTTTCAGTATCATCAGCCTTAGCTTTTTTAACCTTTATATGATTTTTTGTTTCACTTAAGATTAACCGCTTTCTTATCCCCTCAATCCTTTTTTCTTCATAAACTTTAGCCAAAGAATCTATCAATGCTGGATTTGACAAAGAAACACAAGTACTTTCGACAAAAGAAGAGTCTAAGATTTTTTCAGTCTCAATTTCAGAAGTATCTTTATTTGTTTTTTTCAATAAAAACATTTTAAATTCCTCCTCATCAGTCAAATAATTTTTATCATATTCTTTGTTAAATTGCTCCCCTAACTGCTGCACAGCAATCTGTTTTTTTTCTATTTCTATATCGTTCAAATACAGCATCTCTATTATTAAGCCTTCTTTTTTCTTTTCCAAATCTTGTAATTTATTCAACTGCTTTAAATGAGTATTGCTTAGAGTAGTATCCAAATATGAAAATTCAACAGACTCTAATTCCTTAGGCTCCCCTCCTACCAATCCTGACAAAAATTTTATAGGAGATGCTACTGTTTTTATTAATAAATTTTTTAATGTGTACCAAATAAGTTTGTTAACATTCACACTAGGGTCATCTAAATTACCTCCTACTGGTATGTCCAAATTAACCACACCGTCTTTATCTTTTAATAAAAACAATGCGAATTTTAAAGGCAAATTATACAAACCTCCTCGCTTATCACCTAAAGTGGCATTATGAACAATTAATTTATTTTGACTATCCAACTCTCCATTATGTATTTTGGTATGCATTTTATAATACATATCTCCTTCTAAAACAGGAATTCCCATATAATCTAATGAGTAAATATTCAAATCCTTTAATTTAAAACCAGAGACTACATACTTTAAATCTAGTTCCATTGGATCTAGTGGATTTATATTCAAATCTACTTTCATTTTCCCTCTTTTATTCAGTAACATATTTGCTTTCACATTTACCCATTCCGACTCACTATTTATGGAATCAACATTTGCCTCAATACTTGATAGATTGTATTGAAAAGGCTGAGAAGTAGTAGCGTCGTTAAACTGAAGTTTCCCGTTGCTAATACTAACTGAATTTAATTGATAATATAAATCACTAACACTATCTATTTGAATGCTCTCTAGCTCCTCTTCGTCAATTACTTCATCTAGCTTTAAAAAAGTTTCAAAATTTGTAGAATTTTTATATAAAGTAAACGCTACAAAAGGTTTGATAAACTTTAAAGAATCAATAATATAGGAGTTTTTAAAAGGCTGTAATTCTTTTAAAACACAGTGAATTTCTTCCGCTTGTAAAATAGGTTTCTTTGAAGCGTCTATAAACTTTAAATCTTTTAAGTCTAAAAATCCATTTAATGACAAAGAATCCAAATAATTGCTATTTCCTACAAAATTTATATTTGTTGTTAATAATCCTTCAAAAGCTTCCAGCTCAATAAAACTTTGTAAATATTTAGTATAGACAGAAACATCTAAATTTTCCAACCCAATGTTTGCGTTAAAGTTTCCATCAATAGGGTCAAAACTTGTTGAAGAATAAAAACGACCACCATCTTCAAAATTAAACTCTAAGTCCGCATTACTTTTGTCTTCCTGATTCCATTCTATATTCGGAATTAACAAATCTAATTCATTAAATACAAAGGTCTCATTTATTAGCTGATCATTAAAAACAACTTCTGCATTCACAAATTCAATATTAGATAGACTAAATTTAAATACATCCGTAGTATCTATTTCTTGGTTTACCACTAAAGAATCAGTAGGTGTTGTATAAAAATCAATTAAGCTGTCAAAGTTAAAAGTTGAATCATTTTCTTTGATAATATTTGTAGAAAGGTTTTTAATATACAACTGTTGCAAAGTAATTTTTGACACTAAATAATGACAGGGTCTTGTATTTAAAATCAAAGTATCAAAAGAGACAAAACTAGTAGTATCATCTAACTCATATAAACTAAAATCAAAAATTTTAACCGTTCCCGTAAAAAGATTAATATCTATATCTTCTATATTTATTTTTCTTCCAAACCACTCTTTACTGTTTTTTTCAATAAGATTTTCTGCAACAATCGGCAGTAGCCAAAGGACTATACCAATAAACAAAATAAGAACACCAGAAGTAATTTTAATTTTTTTATTTTTCAAAACAAGAGGATTAAGTAATAATATAGGTCGTCTATTTTCATGAAAACAAACAAGTGTGTAAATATACTAATTACTCTTTGGTATTCAATACCTCTATATTCTTCACAGGGCAAACTCACACTTTTATGTTTAGCACTTTTAAAAGGTAATGATGATTCCACCCCGCTTTAAGTCTCTTGCCAGCAACACCTTGTTTTTCAGTTTTTTCATTTTTCAATAGATTTAGTGCTATCTTAAGTGAAATTGAATAATTTTGAGCTGCGTTGTTCTTTCTCTTTCTTGAAACAATATACAAATGAGTATGACAGAACAATACGATCCTTATGAAAACGCTGTTGCTGAAAGAATTAACAGAACTTTAAAATATGAATACGGATTAAAAAGAACTATTAAAAACACCAAATTAGCAGAGAAAATGACCAAACAAGCTGTAAATATTTATAATGATTTGAGACCATACTTTAGTCTAAACCTTAGAAAACCTAATGATGTATACTTAAATCCTAATATTGAATACAAATCTTATAAAAGAAATAAAAAAGATTTGATTTTTTACTAACTTGAGAACTCGTAGAAAAGCTATTCTATTTTTTTCGGCTAACTAAAAAGCCAAAAAAAATTAGAATAACTTTGCGGTAACAACAAAAAAAGGGCAACCTATATCAGTATAATACAAATTGAAGAAACATCTCTATAAAATATATGATATTAAAACTTAAAAAGAAAGAACAAATAAATCTAAAAACAGTAGCCTCTAATTATGGCATTTTTAGAGTCCCAAAATTCATTCTAAAAAACGAAAAAATTATTTTCTATGTAAATAATGATGGTGATTTTTCAGAACTTGATCAGGCTAAGTTTTTAGTTTTCTCTAATGGCAAGATTGATATCATTAATATAGACAAGGAACTTATCAAATCTAAAAAGAATGATGAGTATGAGAAAGATTCCGTAGAGCTTATTACTCATAACAACGACATACTTGCATTTGTTACAAAAAGAAAAAAAACAGGAAACTACGATAATGTTAAATATCTAAGTCATATATTGAAATTTGATACAGACAAATTACAAGAACCAACAATTATTACACTAACCAATGAATTAGAGGCTGTAGATACAAAACATAGGAAAGGTCGAATATTTTGTAGACAACCTTCTATCCGTAGAGTATATTCATCTAATAATAATGAATTCCCAACGATAATATACGATGGCAACGATCAATTCAATATCAACACAATAAAAATAGATTTCAAAAACCTCACGGCAGAATGGACATGTACTAAAGAAATAGATTTTACAAGGCTTGATTTGGCCGATAGCTGTTCTTTTATTGGAACACCCGAAGCTTTAGATTATTTGGGCAACCCAAATGAATATGAATACAGGTCCATGCCTTATTACCAATTTAGCAGTTTGTTAATGAATGATGAAGGAATTATTTTTTTTGCAATGGGAACACGTGATAGTTTCCGTAAATATGGAATGTATCGATATGTGTTTTTAGGAAAATTAGAAAAAATAGAGAAAAAATACGAACTATCTAAAGTTTATGAAAAAGCATTTTTTGATGCCGAGGAATATGAAGGTAAGCTAGGTATAAAATTTGGTAGAACAGCCCTATTTTCAACTGACCAAAAACATGTAATAATCTACTCAGAATATAAATCTTCTGATCCATGGGGATTTAGAGAAAAGGTCTTTAATTTGGAACAAGAAATCCTTTACGATGTAGAGTTTCCTAGAGGATTCAATAAACATAAAATCATTGATATTAATAATAACCTTGTGTTAACTTTTGGTGAGAATTCTAAATCAGAAGATATTCTAACAATATTTGATTTTGACATTTTAAAAACTACTGCCAACAAAACATAAAAATAATAAGGGTTAAGTGCCAAACCCAAAGTTGGTACATATTAACAAAGTCCGCCAAATTTAAAATTTGGCTAAGTGCTAAACCGAAAAGTAAATACGTTTTAATCCCTTACTATTCTTATACAGACAGTCTGCCGTTTTATGCCCAATTAAAAAAAATCACTGAGAATTCATTTGGTATAGCTTTATTGTTTGTGACTTTACTTTACAATTATAAGTTTGCAGAACAATTAAGCACACTTCCCAAAACGAACCCAGTATCGAAGAATTAAGAATTCCCTTTAATAATTCGTTATCGTCTGATAATTTAAGACCGTTGCATAATGCTCTTTTCATTTTTAGATTTCAATTTTGACTTTTTAAATCTAAAATTTATATTTTTTTTTCTTATTTTCATTGTTTATGTTAGTTATGGATCTATTTTTTGGTTCATTTTCCTTTAGTT
>NZ_JBAHZZ010000064.1:0-8098 GCF_037132785.1 Flavicella sp.
AAATCACAAATGCTATCTGCAAAAGTAGGTGTTATTTGTAGTTTCATGGCTTGAATATACATCTTAATAAGCTAACAAACAATGATTTATATCCTAAGTTTGGATGTTTGTTTTTGTCATGTACCTTGCAACGGTCTTAAATTTTAGATTTAAAAAGTCAAAATTGAAATCTAAAACTGAAAAGAGCATTATGCAACGGTCTTATATTGATGGTTAAATTAAAAAGGCACTCAGAAATGAATGCCTTTTTTAATTTTATTTTTTTGTAGAAATAACCATAACACCATTTAAGACCGTATAAAAGGATTGAACCAAAATACAATACACGAGAGTTGAATTAATAGTATGTCAATTGAGAGGTATTGTTGTGCATGTACTTTTTCATGAGTAAGAATTTGCTCTAGTTCTGTTTTGTTAAATTGAGAGGGATTGTAAACAATCCATTTAAAAAACGAAAAAGGGGGGTGTGTGAATCAGAAGTTACGACATATTTATATTCTTCTTTTTTATGGATTTTGTTATGTGATAATATTTTGATTAATGAGATAATTTGTAGTAGATGTCTGATTGTAAAGAAGAAAACTCCTAAGAAATATGTAGTGTTTAGAATTAGGAACCAGTTTATTGATTTTTTTATTGGTAGAATTGTCGCTGTTGTTGAAATTTCAAGAATTACTAAAGAGGGGGGTAGCTGTTCTGCATAGGTGGTAATCGTAAGATAAGGAAGTAAAGTAGCACTCATCAGACCAATAAGTAAAAACCACCTGTTGGCTTCAAAAAATGTTTCTCGGTATAACAACAACCTATAACATAAATAGAAGAGGGTTATTATAGCGCTAAATTTGATTAAATATTCCATAACAATTTTTATTAGTGATTGTTTGTTTCTATCATTTTAATAATTTCTTTTAATTCATCAACAGATACCTTCTCTTCTTTAGCAAAAAGGAAATTAGATTTTAGATATAGCGTGATTTGATGACAGTAAATCAATGTGCTTATAGTATCTTCACTTTCAATAAAATTTATAAAAAAGCAAGAAAATGAATTATACAATTAGAAACGGAATAAAAGATGATATGCAAGCTGTTTGGTTGTTAATTAAAGAATTGGCAATTTTTGAAAATGAACCAGATGCTGTAGAAGTAACAATTGAGGATTTAGAGAAAGATGGTTTTTCTAAGTCTCCAAAATTTGAAGTCTTTGTCGCTGAGTTGGAAAATGAAATAGTTGGAATTGCGCTTTTTTATTATCGATATTCTACTTGGAAAGGATCAACAATTCATTTGGAAGATTTGGTAGTAAGAGAGAACAAAAGAAATTTAGGAATAGGTAAATCTTTGTATAACGAAGTGATGAGATACGCCTATAAAAAAAAGGTCCGCAGGGTAGAGTGGGATGTTTTGGATTGGAACAGTAATGCTATTTCTTTTTATGAAAAAACGGGCGCTACTATGTTAAAAGAATGGAACGCAGTAAAAATGTATGAAAAAGAATTAGCAGCTTATATAAAGTCTATTGATGTATAGTTGTCTTATGACTCTATAGGTTCCCATAATTCAACTTTGTTTCCGTCTAGGTCTAATATCCAAGCAAATTTACCATAAGAAAAAACCTCTGGTTTGTCAATGATCTGAACACCTTCTTTTTCTAGGTCAATTAATAGTTGATCTAAATTTTTCACACGATAGTTAAACATATAATCCTTTTTAGAAGGATCAAAATATTTGGTGTTTTTTGTAAAAGGTGACCACTGAGTTGTAGCAGTTTTTTGATTGTTGTCTTTCCACCAAAAAGTACTTCCATAAGTATCAATAGCAAACCCTAAGTGTTTTTGATACCAGAGTCTGGTCTTTTTAGGATTATTGGTTTTAAAAAACACGCCACCAATTCCTATTACTTTTTCTAAAGGGCTATCTTTAGGTTGTGGTTTTGTATGAATATCAAAAAAATGAGCAGCAATTTTATCTACACAGGTTTGTGCTAGTTTTACTTTTGATTCTTGTGTCCAACCTGCAACATGTGGAGAGAGTAATACTTGTTCTGACTGTATTAAATACTCAAAAGCAGGAGCTAAGTTGTTTTTTTTAAAAAGATTTTCAAAAGAACCTTTTTCGTATTCTAAAACATCCAAACAGGCACCAGAAATTTTCCCCATTTGCATAGCTTGAACTAAATGTTCCGTTACTACTGCGCTTCCTCTAGCAGTGTTTATTAAGTAAAATGGTTTTTTAAATAGGCTGATCAGATCCCAGCTGACCATTTTGTCAGAAAGTTTATTAAAAGGAGTATGTATGCTTAAAACATCTGATCTTTCTTGGATTTCTGTAAGTGTTGTTTGTCGGCAGTTTTCATCTCCTACACCTTCTTTTATATCGTAGCATAAAACTTCCACATCAAAACCTCTAAGTTTTTTTGCAAAAGACTTACCCATGTTTCCATAACCGATAAGCCCGACTATTTTTCCTTCTAACTCGATTCCTCTATTTTCTTCTCGCAACCATTTTCCACTGCGAATTTGTTGATCTGCTTGTTTTAGTTTGTTAAATAAAGCCAAGAGCATTCCCAAAGCATGTTCTCCAACAGCATTTCTGTTTCCTTCAGGAGCAGAAATCAACTGAATTCCTTTTTCGGCAGCATAATCTACATCGATGCTTTCTAGTCCTGCTCCAACACGAGCAATAAACTTTAGATTTGAAGCTTTGTCTATAAATTGTTTGTCAATTTTAAAACGACTTCTGATGACAAGACCTTCATATAAATGAATTTTGTCTTCAATAGCTTCTTTGCTAGACGTATAATCTTTGTGGTTGGTACAGCCTAGTTTTTCTAAGCCAGACATTAATACAAGATGGTTGCTATCTATATGTAAAACTTTCATCTTAGTTTGTCTGAAGTTTTAGTATTGTTCAGATTTGTTCGGAAAATCATGTGATTTTACATCTTCGATATAATTTTTGAAAGCGTTATACATATCGTCATAAAGATTTAAGTATCTACGCAAAAATCTTGGATTAAATTCGTGGGTCATACCTACCATATCATGGGTAACTAAGACTTGTCCGTCTACACCTCCACCAGCTCCAATTCCAATAACAGGAATAGAAATTGCTTTGGCAACTTTTTCAGCCAATACAGCAGGAACTTTTTCTAATACCAAAGAAAAACAACCAAGTTCTTCAAGAATTTTAGCATCTTCCAACAATTTTTCAGCTTCTTCTTCTTCTTTAGCTCGAACGGAATAAGTTCCAAATTTATAGATGGATTGAGGTGTCAATCCTAAGTGTCCCATTACAGGAATACCTGCTTTTAATATTTTTTTTACCGATTGTTTAATTTCAATCCCACCTTCTAGTTTGATGCTATGAGCACCTGATTCTTTCATGATTCTTATGGCAGAGCGCAATGCCGTTTTAGGATCTGATTGGTAGCTGCCAAAAGGCAAGTCTACGACCACCAAACTTCTTGCGGAAGCTCTTACCACAGAACTCGCATGATAAATCATTTGATCTAGAGTAATAGGAAGTGTTGTTTCATGACCCGCCATAACATTGGAAGCGGAGTCGCCTACTAAAATAACATCGATACCTGCAGCGTCAACAATTTTAGCCATGGTATAATCGTAAGCGGTAAGCATGGATATTTTTTCGCCATTGTGTTTCATTTCAATAAGCGAATTGGTCGTAACTCTTTTGTATTGTTTTTGTACTGTTGACATGGTCTGTTTAATTAAAAAATCAAAACACGAAAATACGTAAAGATTTAGGAATATCACCCTTGCAGGTGTAAATAGCCAGATCAAACTCAATCTTTTTTCTTTAACTCTTTTCTTCTGTGTTTTTTAGTTTTCAACAAGTTTAATACCAGTTTGATTTCTCTATTGTTTTTCCATAATGTTTTTTATAAAGACCACAAGGGGAAAGGTATATTTCTTCCTGCTTCATTTTCTTTTTTAATAGGTTTATTTTTAATATTTGAAGCAAAGAGTGAATCGTGCATTCGTTTTTTTAATTTCTTTTGACTTTGAAAATTGAACCATTTATTCTCAAGTATCCGTATTGTAATTATTTCAATAAGAAGAAGGTTTATAAATTGTGAAGTCGGTTTATATGGTCATCTGTATTTGACGAAAAACAACTTTTAAATTACCCGACGAATTCGTTGGTTTAAAAACTATAAAACTTTACCCTATCTTTGAAAACTAATCGCAGTCCTTATTTCAATGAATACATTTGATATTATTATCGCCGCCTTATTATTATTCGGGTTTTTACGAGGGATTTTTAAAGGTCTTTTTGTTGAAATAGCTTCATTAGCAGCCTTAATTGGAGGTGTTTATGGAGCAATACATTTTTCGTTTTATGCTGGAGATTATCTAAATAAACAATTGGATTGGGATGAACATTACATCTCTTTAACGGCTTTTGCTTTGACATTTATTGGCATTGTAGTAGTAGTGTCGATGGCAGGAAAACTATTGACAAAAATTGCTGATTTGGCTGCCTTAGGAATCTTAAATAAAATCCTAGGAGGAATATTCGGGTTACTAAAAGTTGCATTTATTTTAAGTGTTATTTTGTCGTTTTTTATAAAAATGAACAATACAATTCCTTTTGTCAGCAAAGAACAAATGAAAGAATCAATTTTAATCCTTCCAGTCAAAAATGTAACTCCTTTAATTTTTCCAAATTATTTTGACGAATCTAATATATTATCTCTAGAAGATATTATTTCTAATGAAATATAACATTCTTGATTGTCTGGTTTGGATCTCCACGGGCATAATATTTTTTTGAATAAAGATATTGTGTTATCGCTTTTTAATGCCCGCTATTTTCTTTTTTTGGACAACTGTTTTCTAAGAAACATCACCCAAATACTCCATTTACTGGACTTATCTACTTCAGTAAAATTATTCTCAAGTTTATCAAATGCATCTTCAATTAATGCGTTATGCTGCACGTATCTCAAAAAACCAGATGAATATCCCCTTGCCTGTTACAAGCAGTCAATAGTATGTTTTACTTCCGTCTTATTGTCATTTAATTTTCTTAGTTCAAACTTATGAACTCCTTTAAATCAGATAGGCTTTAAGAATTTAAATTGAATTATTTCATTCGGGTAATATTTTTCAAGGATATATTTTATTGGTCCATGTCCTCCATTCTAACCAACTTTAATTGCTACTTTAAATTTCATTTTTGGCTATTTTTCTTTCGACCAAATCTTATTATTTTCAGATGCTAAGGTTTTGAATAAATCCGTTATCTTATACGGAGGCTGATTTAATATTCGTCGATGTATATTTAGTACTTTCAAAATATTTTCTAGAGCTCTAGGATTTATTGATTGGACTACTTAAGTACTCTTTCATATCAAGAGACAGCACATCGCAACTCACAGTATTATAACTAAGATTATTCTGTGATTTCCATTTCAACAACTTGATAAAAATTATTTCCATTTTGCAAAAAAGGTCTGTAATATGTATTGTTGTAAACGACATATTTGTCGCCTTCAATTTCTTCTTCCACAGCTCCTTCAGGAATATTGGTTACTACAGCGCCATCTGGAGCCAATATAACTTTGTATTCATCATTTTCATTTATATAAAAGGCTCCACCAAAATACATATAATGCTCATCGCCAATAGTGATGTTTTCAACACCTTCAGGCATGGTATTCACTATTATATTTGTTGGAGGAGGTACAACTGTATACCCACTAGAACTTTGAGCATAATAAACTCCATTATCATAATGATATTGTTGATTGTGAATTGAGACAATAATTGCTGTAGTAGCAATTGTAGCAATAAAAAACCCTACTGGATGCCAATGAGGTCCATAATAATGTGGTGTATAAGGATGATATCTGTAAGGGTAATAACCACGATGTCCATTATAATAACGATTGTTTCTATTGTTTATACGTGCATTTTTATTTACCCTAACATTTTTACTATTGTCTATATTTATGTTTACATTGGTATTACCTCTCCCAATATTTGTTTTTTTATGATTGACGGTCGTTGTCCTTTTAGGAGATACCCTAGTAATCTTACGATTAGAGGTTGTGACTTTGTTATAAGTCTTTGTTTGCGGACGGTTAGTAGATCTTTTAAAACCACCGTTTACTGATTTTGAACGACTCTGATTGCTAACTGTTTTTCCTTTTTTATGAGTAATTCTCTGTGCTGAAGCAGTATCTATAGAAAGAAATAACACAAAGAGTACTGTCAATAAAATATAACTATATTTTTTCATAATAATTATTTTTTTGGTTGCAATTGAATTTGTTTAGAGTCTGAAGGCGCAGAAAACTCAAATAACGCATCTGGCAAACTTGGATCAACTTTTAAATTTGAAAATATAGCTTCATAAGATTGTGCTTTATTAATTTTTGATTCAATTAACATGCCACGAGGTAAATTTGACTCTTTGTGAATCCATATTTGAAGTGTTTCTTCGTTATTATTAGCTACAATAGAAATACATTTTAAGCCATCAAACTCTACCTCTCCCACATAAAAAATAGAATTATATTGACTTATTAAATCTTCCGTTAATTTTGGATAGAAAAAATCAGAAGCAGGAAAATCTATCCCGAATTTTTCATGCGAAAAATCTATAGCATCAATAATAGTTCCTGGTATTTTTATCGTTGAATGTTCGTTTTTAGTATAAGAAAAATAAGATAATGTTTCGCCGTTAAACCAATAGCCTATCATTCCATCGGAGCGATTACTATGGATATACATTTTGTTTGGACCACGCATATAAACATCATCCTCTTTTATAACCTCAACACTTTCACTTCTATTATTTACAATATTTACTGTATAACTACAAGAAGTTAAATTCCCGATAGCTTCGCTCATAGCATCTAGCGATGCAATTGCTCGTGTATCATATTCTTTTTTTTGAGTAGTACAAGAAACACAAAACAAGAAGCTTAAAATCACATACAAAATTGGCTTTTTAATCATCATTTTAATTTTTGATAAAGATATCAGTATTTATTTACATTATGCCAAAACATAACACAAGTTAAAATTAATTTTTACTTCTATAATTCTTACAAGATATTAGATTTTAAAAAGATAAAGATAAGTAGAGTCTTATTTCATTGTACAAATTTATAGCATTTTTTATAGATACCTCAAATTCGCAAGTTGAATCTTATGTTAGTTTTGTTACTTATTGTGAGTCTATTTCATGTCAAAATCTTGCAGTTTTATTAAGGTAAGCACATGCTCATTATAATCAGACTAACGGGTAATTTACTTACAGTTAGCACGTTAATAATAATTTCGTTGATTTGTGGAGTAAAAACATGGAATTAAAAGAAAAATCAAATTAAACACAATTATTAGAAAACATAGAAGATTAAATTTAAAAGTATGATTCTGCCCTGGTCTAAACAGGTATTCATCAAAACCAAAAAAGACTTACATTTTCATATAAGTCTTCCTGTTGTTAAGCTCCTCCTCTTGGGCTCGAACCAAGGACCCTCTGATTAACAGTCAGATGCTCTAACCAACTGAGCTAAGGAGGAGTTTTATTATTTTAGCAATGCATTTCTGTTTTGCGTGTGCAAATATAAATTTTATTTTAACCCTAACAAGAAAAAAAGAAAATATCTCAACAAACTAAACACTTTTGCTTTTTAAAATAGAAAAAGGCTTCAACTCTGAAGTTTCAACCCCTCAGTATAACTCTTATACCAATTTTATTTTTGGGTGAAATATGAATGAAAAAGAAACGAATTTAATGCGTCATTTAAATGTTAAAATGGTATTACTATTCTAATCAATTAAAAAAAATAACTAGCAATACAATCCATCCTACTATTAACCTCGCATCTATATATCGTTAGTTTTACGCAGCATATTTTATGTTGTGATGTTTAAAATATTTGACTACCCTTTTGCTATCATTTTGAAGTGTTTTCATGTGATTTAAGACCGTTGCATAATGCTCTTTTCATTTTTAGATTTCAATTTTGACTTTTTAAATCTAAAATTTATATTTTTTTTTCTTATTTTCATTGTTTATGTTAGTTATGGATCTATTTTTTGGTTCATTTTCCTTTAGTT
>NZ_JBAHZZ010000074.1:0-15925 GCF_037132785.1 Flavicella sp.
AAACTAAAGGAAAATGAACCAAAAAATAGATCCATAACTAACATAAACAATGAAAATAAGAAAAAAAAATATAAATTTTAGATTTAAAAAGTCAAAATTGAAATCTAAAAATGAAAAGAGCATTATGCAACGGTCTTAAATAGACTTTGTCTAATTTGAGTAAAAAAGCCCGAATCGTAAGATTCGGGCTTTAAATTAATTCTAATGATTAAGAACATAATTTCTTAGTAGGAGGAGTAAACTTAGTCAAATTGATACCATGAACTGCAGCTTCGTATTCCTTCATTGTAGGAGTCCTTCCTAGAATTGCTGCAAGAACTACCACTGGAGTTGAAGCGAGTAATGATTCTCCTTTCTTACGATCAGAATCCGCTACAACACGTCCTTGGAACAAACGAGTAGAAGTTGCCATTACGGTATCTCCTTTTTCCGCCTTTTCCTGATTCCCCATACAAAGGTTACACCCCGGACGCTCAAGGTACATCATGTTTTTATATTCAGTACGTGCCTTACTTTTAGGATCATTATCGTCGAATTCGAAGCCAGAATATTTTTGTAACATTTCCCAGTCTCCCTCTTTCTTTAATTCATCAATAATATTATAGGTTGGAGCTGCCACAATAAGAGGAGCATTAAACTTAACTGTCCCTTGTTTCTTTTCTATATTTCTAAGCATTTGAGAAACAATCTTTAGATCTCCTTTGTGAACCATACAAGAACCTACAAAACCAAGATCTACAGTCTTTTTTCCTTCATAAAAAGAAAGAGCTCTAATAGCATCGTGCGTATAACGTTTGGAAACATCATCATTATGTACATCTGGGTCAGCAATCATCGGCTGAGAAATAATATCCAAATCTACCTCAAATTCTGCATAGTACTTAGCATTAGCATCGGGAGTTAAAGCTGGCTTCTCACCAGATTTAATCTCATTGATTCTTTTATCAGCTATATCAATCAATCCTTGAAGGACTTCTTTTTCATTGTCCATTCCTTTGTCTATCATGATCTGGATTCTGCCCTTCGAAATCTCAAGAGACTCGATAAGAGTATCATCTTGAGAAATACAGATAGAAGCTTTTGCTTTCATTTCTGCAGTCCAATCAGTAAAGGTAAAGGCTTGATCAGCAAGTAAGGTTCCAATATGAACTTCAATGATTCTTCCTTGAAAGATATTCTCGTCAAAATTCTTTAACATTTGAGATTGAGTAGCATGAACAACATCACGGAAATCCATATATTCATTCATTTCTCCTTTAAAAGTAACTTTTACCGATTCAGGAATTGGCATACTTGCTTCACCTGTAGCAAGAGCAAGAGCAACTGTTCCAGAATCTGCACCAAAAGCAACACCTTTAGACATTCTTGTATGAGAATCGCCACCTATTATAATCGACCAATCGTCAACAGTAATATCATTAAGCACCTTGTGAATCACATCAGTCATGGCGTGATATTTACCTTTTGGATCACGAGCAGTAATCAAACCATAGTCGTTCATAAACTTCATCAATCTAGGAATGTTAGCCTGAGCTTTATTATCCCATACTGATGCAGTGTGACAACCTGACTGATACGCACCATCAACAATTGGTGAAATCACCGTAGAAGCCATAGACTCCAGTTCTTGAGAAGTCATAAGACCAGTTGTGTCCTGTGATCCAACAATATTTACTTCTACACGAACATCTGACCCAGCGTGTAATACTGCTCCGGGAGTTGTACCAACAGCATTATTATTGAATATTTTTTCTACTGCTGTAAGACCTTGTCCTTCGTGAGTAACCTCTTTTGATGGAGCAAATACAGGAATAAGATCAGTACCTAGAGTTTTCGCAGCAAATGCCTGTAGTTTTTTACCAAATACAATAGCGTATGATCCAGCAGCTTTTATAAATTCAGTTTTTTGAGGTGTTAATGAAGAAGATATGTCAATCAATTCCTTATCTCCATTATAAAGTTTCTTTGTCTTAGTATTAATCGTAAGTACAGTACCAGTAGCAACAGAGTATGCTTCCTCAAGAACAGCTTCACCGTCTTTATTTAAAACAGTTTTACCGTTTTTGTCTAGCTTTTTCACCCAGTTTTTAAGATCAATTCCAATACCTCCTGTAACACCAACAGTGGTAAGGAAAATAGGAGAAATACCATTTGTACCTGCAATTATTGGAGCTATATTTATGAATGGAACATATGGGCTAGCTTCAATTCCAGTCCATAAAGCTACATTATTCACCCCTGACATTCTAGAAGATCCCACCCCCATGGTTCCTTTTTCAGCAATTAACATAACTCTCTTATCTGGGTGCTCTTTTTGAAGAGCCAAAAGCTTGTCTTGTTGATCCTTGTTGTGTTCAAAAAGACACTTTCCATGTAGCTCACGATCTGATCTAGAATGAGCATCACCACCAGGAGAAAGCAAATCTGTAGAGATATCACCTACACCAGCAATGAATGTAACTATTTTTATTTCTTCGTCTACATCAGGCAATTTTGTGAAAAATTCTGCCTTTGCATAGCTTTCAATTATATTTTTTGCTATTCCACTACCAATCCTATAAGCTTCTTTAAGACGATTTGTATCAGCTTCGTATAAAAACACTTGTGTTTTTAAAACCTTTGCAGCTTCTTGAGCTATAGTTGCATCATTACCTAAAGCAATATCAAGTAATACTTCAACTGAAGGTCCTCCCTTCATATGAGATAACGACTCAAATGCAAAGGCAGGTGAAATTTCTTTTACAACCGATTCACCAAGAATGATTTCCTTTAAGAATTTTGCTTTTACACCAGCAGCACTTGTGGTCCCAGGCAAAACATTGTAAATAAAGAAATTAAGAGATTCTTCTCGATGTACGTTAGCTAAATCCTTAATTTGTGAAATGATTTCGCTTAGCAATTCGGAACCGTCAATTGGTTTCGGGTTAAGTCCCTCGCCTTTTCGTTCTTCGATTTCCTTTATGTAATTGATATAAGTGTTCATAATACTTCTGGAGATTTAGAGTGTAAGCTTTTGACCAACATCAAATGCTATCTATTTGTTAAATATTTTGCTGCAAAATTACAAAATATAGCTCGTATTTAAAAGAGTGCCCCCCTATGAATCCCATAAATACACAAAGATAAATGAGATATCAATTTTAAGATTATTAAATTTATAGAATATTCGAATATACACATATCTAAATAAGAAATCCTCAATAAGAACACTAGGATTCCTTCTTTAATTCATAGATTTTTTCTAATTAGCAAAAAAAATCAAGAATACTCAATCTTATTTACAATCATTATAAAAAAGTAGGTCTATAAGCCGAATCCTGTTTCTGTATACACAGACTCTTATCATTTATCTAGTTCCAAAATTACTTATGGAATCAATCTGCCTACCCCTTGGAATCGAGCGAGTAGCCCTCAAGCTCCAATGTACATGGCATTGCATCGTATAGAGTTTACCTGGTTTCACTACAGCCGAACTGTACTTGCTTTCTGTTGCACTTGTCCTCAGCTCACGCTGGACGGATGTTATCCGCTATACTACTCTATGATGTCCGGACTTTCCTTTCCTGAATTAAATTCAAGACGATAAGACGACCTACTTCTATTTATTCTATAAAAAAACCCACTCTAAGACAGAGTGGGAAAATTGCTATGAAAAAGATGTCACTAATAAATAGTAACATTACAAATATAGTTTAATTAATTCAATAAGCATTCCTTTTTAAGAAAACATATCTTTTACTTTATCAAAAAATGATTTATCTGTAGTCGATGGATTCGGAATAAAATTTTCATCATCAATCATGCTCTCAAAAAACTTTTTTTGTTTTTTATCTAGAGTAACTGGTGTCCAGACATTTACATGAACCATTAAATCTCCTGTGCCATACCTTTCAATACTAGGTAATCCTTTTCCTTTTAATCTTAATATTTTACCAGACTGAGTACCTCCTTCTATTTTTATTTTTACTTTTCCTGTTACGGTTTCAATTTCTTTTGGAACTCCTAATACCGCTTCAGAGAAACTAATATATAAATCGTAGTGTAAATTAACTCCTTCTCTCTTTAATTTTTTATGAGGAATCTCTTCAATGACAACTAATAAATCTCCAGAAATAGAATTATTTCCAGCAGCTTCGTTTCCTTTTCCTGTAACCTTTAACTGCACTCCTTCAGTAACACCTTCCGGAATATTAATTGTAACCGTTTCCTCAACAACTATTAATCCTTGTGAATCTGCTTCATTCGGTTTACTTTTTATTGATTGACCAGCACCATTACAAGTAGGACATGTTGCGGCAGTCTGCATTCTTCCTAGCATCGTATTTGTCACCCTCATCACTTGTCCTTGCCCATTACACGTAGAACATGTAGTATACTTAACTCCTTTGGCTTGAATTTTCCTTCTAACTTTAACTTTTTTATCAACCCCAGTCGCGATTTCCTCTAAAGTTAATTTTACTCGGATACGAAGATTACTACCTTTTGTTCGAACAGGTCCGCGAGATTGTCTTCTACCTCCTCCTCCGAAGCCACCTCCGAAAATATCACCAAACTGACTAAAGATATCATCCATATCCATACCTCCACCGCCAAATCCACCAAAACCAGCTCCACCACCTTGACCGTTTTCAAAGGCAGCATGACCATATTGGTCATATTTAGCCTTTTTATTGTCATCACTAAGTATTTCATAAGCCTCTGCAGCTTCCTTAAACTTTTCCTCGGCTGTTTTATCATCAGGGTTTTTATCAGGATGATATTTTACCGCCATTTTACGATAACCTTTCTTTATTTCTGCAGTTGAAGCTGATTTTGATAATCCTAATACTTCGTAATAATCTTTTTTTGCCATATTAATTCAATTGTAACCAACAAAATAAACAACTTATTTATGAGTTATTGTATCTCTTATTAATTATATACTCTTTAGTTTTATGCCTGTCCAATAACAACTTTAGGGTAACGAATTACTTTATCCCCTAATTTGTATCCATTTTCTATTACATCAATAATTTTACCTTTTAAATCATCTGAAGGAGCTGGTATTTGAGTAATAGCCTCATGTAAATCTGCATTAAAAACATCACCTGCCTTTGCTTCTACTATTTCCAATCCTTTTTGAGACAAAACAGAAGAAAGCTTATCACTTATCAAAGTCATCCCTTTCAATAATCCTTTGTCTTTAACTTTTTTGATTTCTGACAAACCTCTGTCAAAATCGTCCAAAACGGGAAGTAATGACACCATTATATCTTGCCCAGCTGTTCTGTAAAGTTCAATTCTCTCTTTAGAGGTCCGTTTTTTATAGTTTTCAAACTCAGCAAAAAGACGTAAATATTTATCTTTTTCAGTCTGAAGTAACTCCTCTGTAGTTGGTTCAACTATTTCTTCAACCTTTACTTCTTCCTGAGTTTCCTCTTTTTTATTTTCATTAGAAACTACTTGCTCTTGCTTATTAGTTTCTTCGTTTTTTTTTTGTTCTTCTGTACTCATTGTAATATTAATTAAAAATACATTTATAGTTAAGCAACAATATTGCCATTATAGATTTTGTGTCAAAATGTCATTGCTCTATAAGTCTTTATTTCATGTAAAATCCCTTTTCTTTTGGAAAAGGGATTTTACATGAAATAAAAATAATTTTTTACTCTTCTATTCTTTCAATTTTAGCTCCTAAAGACTTTAAACGTCCTTCAATATCCTCATAACCTCTATCTATTTGATCAATATTATGAATGATACTAGTTCCTTTTGCCGATAACGCAGCTATTAACAAAGAAATACCTGCTCTAATATCAGGAGAAGTCATTGTCGTAGCTTTTAATGAGGACTGATTATTCATACCAATGATTGTAGCTCTATGTGGATCACATAAAATCACCTTCGCTCCCATATCAATCAATTTATCTACAAAAAACAAACGACTTTCAAACATTTTCTGGTGAATCAATACAGAGCCTTTTGCCTGTGTTGCAACCACTAAAATAATACTCAATAAATCGGGAGTAAACCCTGGCCAAGGTGCATCAGAAATTGTTAAAATAGAACCGTCTATATAATTCTGAATCTCATAAGACTCCTGAGCTGGAATATAAATATCATCATTTCTCTTTTCTAAATTAATTCCTAGCTTTTGAAACACTTTAGGAATTTGTCCTAAATTATCCCAACTTACATTTTTGATAGTCATTTCGGATTTTGTCATTACAGCCACTCCGATCCAACTTCCAATCTCAATCATATCAGGCAATACTTTATGTGTACAACCTTTTAATTCATCTACCCCTTCAATTTCAAGTAAATTAGAACCAATTCCTGAAATTTTAGCTCCCATACTATTCAACATTTTTGATAACTGTTGAATATAAGGCTCACAAGCTGCATTGTAAATTGAAGTATTTCCCGTAGCTAAAACAGAAGCCATTAAAATATTTGCAGTACCAGTTACAGATGCCTCATCTAGCAACATATCTGTTCCGAACAACTCTTCTGCTTCTACTCCATAAAAATATTCTTCTTTATTATATCTAAACGTTGCACCTAATTTAATAAACCCTTCAAAATGCGTATCTAATCTTCTTCTTCCTATTTTATCGCCACCTGGTCTTGGGATATACCCTTTACCAAACCTTGCTAATAAGGGACCTACAATCATTATAGACCCTCTTAAGGAACTTCCATCTCTTTTAAAATCGGCTGATTCTAAATATTTTAAATTTATATTATCTGCTTGAAAAGTATACGTGTTTTTATCGTGTTTCTCAACTTTAACTCCTAATTCTCCAAGAATAAATATCAATTTCTTAACATCTATAATATTTGGAATATTTTCAATTTTCACTTTTTCGGGAGTTAACAATACTGCACAAATAATTTGTAAAGCTTCGTTTTTTGCTCCTTGAGGGGTAATCGAACCTGATAACCTGTGTCCTCCTTCAATTTTAAATATAGCCATTTATATAAAAAGTGTTTTGCCTCTGTAGACAGTCTGATAAAAAAAATAGAAATTAATTTTTATGACGGTTTTGGTGACCTTTATTATTTCTATGATTTTTATTTTTATGGTTATTTCTATGATTACTATTAGAACTTCTCGCATTTGCTGTTTTTTTTAACAAATTACTAGTAGAAGACAAAACTTCTTCACTGTTAATCAAATCAATTTCTCCATTTGACAAATCTTTCAAATGCTTAAAAATCACTGCGTCATCAACAGTATCTTTATTCCAGTTCAAATAACACTTCTTCATGTGATTTGCAATATTGAATATCAATGCTGTTCTTAACTCTCCTTCATCCCACGACAAAGCAACTTTAATCATTGTTTGAATATTATGTCCATAAAAACGGTATTTAGATGCCATTTTAGGATATGGTAAAGGCTCTGGTTTAGCCTCTAGTTCTGTCTTGTCAGGTTTCCTAAAAGGAGGTTCAACTTCCAATTCAAATTTAGACATAATAAACAATTGATCCCATAATTTATGTTTAAAATCGGGAACATCTCGTAAGTGAGGTTGTAAGTTTCCCATAACATCAACAATTGCATTTGCCATTTTTGATCTTTCTTCTTCACTTTCTAAAGCGACACAATGATCCACTAATTTTTGAATATGTCTTCCATATTCAGGAATAATCATCAAAGGACGATCTGAATTGTATTCTAAAGTATATTCCATTAATTCTTTTTTTCAATAAATATGCAGAAGTCTGCCGTTTATATTTTGAGTAGTTATTATTAGCTAAAAGAGAAGTGTAGATCTCTACCCATATTGATATTACTAATATTGTTGCAAAGTAACTAAATATATTCGGTTTTACAACAAGTAAAACAAGTAGATTCCCCTATTTTACTGCACAGCAATCATTGCTGCTCCAATAATCCCTGCATTATTTTTATATTTTGCTGGAATTACGGGAGTACCCACCTCAAGTGCTTCTTTAAATTTATCTATTTTCTTACTCGCTCCTCCTCCAATTATGATCAAATCTGGAGAAAAGGTACGGACAACAAAATCTAAGAATTTTTTAAATCGTTTTCCCCAAATTTTATAAGAAATACCTTCTCTTTTTCTGGCAGCATCAGAAGCATAAAACTCAAATCTTTCGTATTCTTTGTATCCAACAATTCCTAATTCTACATTTGGAACCAATTTTCCGTCTACAAACACTCCTGATCCCAAACCTGATCCAATCGTTATTAATATAACGACTCCTGAAACATCTTTTCCTGCTCCCAATTTGATTTCAGCTAAACCGGCAGCATCTGCGTCATTTGCAATATAAAACTCTAGTCCGGTTCGTTCAGAAAACAACTCGTCTACCTGTACTCCAACCCAGCTAGGATCAATATTTCCAAAAGACTTAGCTTTTCCGTTGGAAATTATCGTAGGAAAACCACAGCCAACAACCCCTTTCCAATTAAAATGTTTTACCATCGCTGCAACTTCATTTGCAACATCAGCAGGTTTAGCACCAGTTGGAGTAGGAATTCTATATCTTTCCGTTATTAACTCACCACTTTCTACATTTACAATTGCTCCTTTTATTCCTGTACCTCCAATATCAATTCCTAATACTTCCATATAATTATTCTTTTTAAAGCTTTTAATATCGTTATTGTATTTTAATTATGCAACTTTTTATTTATACAAGATCATGAAGTCCATTATTCCTCTGTTTTAATAGTTAAAAAACACTTTCTATAAAACAGAATTAAGAATTTGATTTTCACAATTAATAGTTAATCCTATTATGAAGTCCCAAAAACAACAAATTTTTACATTCATTTGGTTTGTCAACTAAAATAGAGTTAGTATTTTTGCCAAAACATAAGAACAATGAAAAACACCAAATACGTCTTTGTTACAGGAGGCGTTACTTCATCACTAGGAAAAGGTATTATTGCCGCTTCTCTAGCTAAATTACTTCAAGAAAGAGGATATTCAGTTACCATACAAAAATTAGATCCATATATCAATATAGATCCTGGAACATTAAACCCATACGAACATGGTGAATGTTATGTTACTGACGATGGAGCTGAAACTGATTTAGATTTAGGCCACTATGAGCGTTTCTTAAACATTCCTACTTCTCAAGCTAATAATGTTACTACAGGTAGAATATACCAATCTGTAATTGACAAAGAAAGAAGAGGTGAATTTTTAGGAAAAACTGTTCAAGTGATTCCTCATATTACAAATGAAATCAAAGAAAGAATTCAAATTCTAGGTAAGACGGGTGATTACGATGTTATTATTACTGAAATTGGTGGTACAGTAGGTGATATAGAATCATTACCTTATGTAGAATCTGTTCGTCAATTGTTATGGGAGTTGGGCGATAATAATGCTATTGTAATTCATCTAACCTTAATACCTTATTTGGCCGCTGCTGGAGAACTAAAAACAAAACCGACTCAGCATTCTGTAAAAATGCTAATGCAAAGTGGTGTTAGTCCAGATGTATTGGTCTGTAGGTCTGAACATCCTATTTCTGATGATATCAAACGTAAATTAGCTTTATTCTGTAACGTAAAAAAAGAAGATGTTATTTCTTCTTTAGATGCTGAAACAATTTACGATGTTCCAAATCTTATGTTTTATGAAGGACTAGACAAGGTCGTTTTAAAAAAATTAAATTTATGCGACAATGACCAACCTAAATTGGTAGAATGGAATAAATTTTTAGATAAACATAAAAGCCCTAAAAACAAAGTAAAAATTGGACTGATTGGAAAATATGTAGAGTTACACGATGCGTACAAATCAATTTCGGAGGCATTTATTCATGCTGGAGCAGCAAATGAAGTAAAAGTTAAAATTCAATGGATACATTCTGAAGATTTGACTTTGGAAAATATTCCTAGAAAATTAAAAGGTTTAGACGCTATTCTAGTAGCTCCTGGGTTTGGAACTAGAGGAACCGACGGAAAAATAGATGCAGTACGTCATGCTAGAGAAAACAAAATTCCTTTTTTAGGCATCTGTTTAGGAATGCAAACGGCTGTTATTGAATTTGCAAGAAATGTTGTAGGAATAAAGGATGCCAACTCATTGGAAATGGATAAAAATTGTGCAAACCCTGTTATCAACTTGATGGAAGATCAAAAAGATATTACTCAAAAAGGCGGAACTATGCGTTTAGGTGCTTGGGACTGTAAAATTTCTGAAGACTCAAGAGTATTCAATGCCTATAAATCAGAATTGATAAGCGAACGTCATAGACATCGTTACGAATTAAATAATGATTACATAAAACAACTAACCGATGCTGGTTTAAACATAACAGGTATCAACCCAAAAACAGGACTTGTAGAGATCATAGAGTTAAAAGATCATCCTTGGTTTGTTGG
This sequence comes from Flavicella sp., assembly GCF_037132785.1. Taxonomy (GTDB): domain Bacteria; phylum Bacteroidota; class Bacteroidia; order Flavobacteriales; family Flavobacteriaceae; genus Flavicella. Next base: position 10,355 of record NZ_JBAHZZ010000074.1, read on the forward strand.
GGTTCAATACCATCCAGAATACAAAAGTACTGTATTAAACCCTCACCCACTATTTGTTGAGTTTGTTGACGCTGCTTTACAATACTCATTAAAAAAAACTAATATTAAATAAAAACTGAATTTATTCAGTTAAAACATCAAAATGGAAGAAAAAAAATTTGACGCCAATTCAATTATTGGATTTTTACTATTAGGCGCAATCATGCTTTGGTTTATGTATACAAATCAACCTGATGAGCAGACAGAAGAAATTCAAAAAACAGAAGAAATTACTTCAAAACAAAAATTTGACACAACAACACAAACAGGTTTACAGAGCTCTCTTGTATATGATTCTATTGCAAGACAAAATGCGATACAACAATTAGGTCAATTTGCTTATTCAGCTTCATTAAATGTAAATGAATTAGGAACTACCGTTATTGAAAACGATTTATTAAAACTTACTATTTCTAATAAAGGTGGTCAAATTACTGAAGCACTTATTAAAAATTATAAAACTTACGATTCTTTACCATTATATATGATAAAAGATGCAAATGCAGCTTTTAATATCAAGTTTGGTACAACTACTAATCGTACTTTTAATACGAAAGATTTAATTTTCCAACCTAAATTATCTAAAAATGGTGAAAACACGATTCTTTCTATGAAATTGAAAGTCTCTGAAAATCAATTTTTGGAATATAGATACGAATTAAAACCTTCTGATTATATGATTGGATTTGCTGTTCGTTCTAATGATTTAGGAACCATAATAAACAGTTCTAACAATATTGATTTAAACTTTCAATTAAAAGGATATCGTCACGAAAAAAGCATCAAGTACGAAAATCAAATGACTGCTTTGATCTACGAGAAAGAAGATGGAAAAAAAGATGATTTATCTATTTCTGGTGATGATAATGAAGAAGAATCTGAGGTGACATGGTTTGCTTTTAAACAACATTTTTTCTCTACTATTTTTATCTCTGAAACTGATTTTAAAACAGCAAAATTAAACTCTCAAACATTATTTGAAGATGAAGAGACTAACAAAATATTCACTAAAAACTTTGAAGTTTCTGCTCCGTTAGAATTAAATAATGGTGAATTAAACTATAGCTTTAGCCTGTATATTGGACCTAATGATTACAGTATATTAGCTAGTTATGAAAAAAACATTGAAGAAATAGTCGATTTAGGATGGGGGATTTTTGGTTGGATAAATATACATGCATTTATTCCTTTGTTCAATTTATTAGGTGGTTTTATTAACAACTATGGATTGGTGATTATATTAATGACTGTAGTCGTTAGAATTTTTATGTCTCCATTGGTTTATAAATCTTATTTATCGAGTGCTAGAATGAAGGTATTAAAACCGGAAATGACTGCAATTAACGAAAAACACCCTGGTAAAGACAAAGCAATGAAGCGCCAACAAGAAACTATGGCTCTCCAAAGAAAAGCTGGAGTTAGTATGATGGCTGGTTGTATTCCTGCATTACTACAAATGCCAGTATTCTTTGCTTTATTTAGATTTTTCCCATCGGCAATAGATTTACGTCAGCAAGGGTTTTTATGGGCAGATGATCTGTCATCTTATGATTCAATTTACAAATTACCATTTTCGATTCCAATGTATGGAGATCATATTAGTTTGTTTCCTATTTTAGCTTCTGTGGCTATATATTTCTATATGAAAATGAGTCAAAGTCAACAAATGAATATGCAGCAACCCGTACAAGAAGGAATGCCTGACATGCAAAAAATGATGAAGATGATGATGTACTTATCTCCTATCATGATGTTGGTATTCTTTAACTCTTATGGAGCAGGTTTGAGTTTGTATTATTTAGTATCTAACTTATTGACTATTACAATTATGTTAGTGATCAAGAACTTTATTATCGATGAAGATAAGATTCATGCACAAATACAAGAAAACAAAAAACGCCCAGAAAAGAAGAAAAGTAAATTCAGACAAAGAATGGACGATGCGATGAAACAAGCACAAGAGCAACAAGCACAACAAAAGAAAAGAAAATAATTTCTTAACTTTTCGACATAAAAAAAGGCTGCCAAATTGGTAGCCTTTTTTTATGGAGATAAATCATTTAACTTACACTTCTTAAATATACTAATTTCTCTTTCCATACTTTTAAACCCTCTGTTTGTTCTAAAATAGAATTTCTTACATTCAATACAAGTGGGTTATCCTCTGATGCATTTGCAATAAAACTAATATTATTATCTAATTGTTGAATTCCCTTAAAAACCTCATCAATCTTTTTTCTAACATATTGTATTTCGCTTTCAATTTTACGAGTATTATTTGATGATAAAAAAGTATCTATTTGCATTTTGTATTTTAGCATCTTAAGCTCGCTCCCTGTAATAGATAATTGCTTAAACAGCTTTTCAATTGCTCCATTAAACTCTGCTTCTATCGCTTTCTCCTTTCTGGGAACTCTACCTATATTTTTCCAAGTTTGAATATAAGCCTTCACTTCATCAAGGGTAATATTTGTATTGCCAATTACAGTCAATATTTGTGATAAGAAATCTTTTTTCGTCGCCAAAGATTCAACTTCCTCATCTGAGCCACTATCTTGAACTTGATGAACTCTATCAAAATAATGATTACATGCATCTTTAAACTCCTTCCAAATCTTATCGGAATGTTTTCTCGGCACATGACCTATTTTTTTCCAATCCGATTGGATTCTTTTCATTTGACTAGTAACACTAGTAAAATCATCACTTTCCTTTAAAGAATTTGCCAATTCTAACAACTCTCGTTTTTTCTCTAAATTGATGTGTTGTACTGAATTTAAATCTTTATAAAACTGGTTTTTGGCATGATTAAATTTCTTGGTAACCTCTTTTAATTGATCCCATATTTTTTGACTCTTATTTCTTGGGATTTTACCAATCGTAAAGAAAATTTCTCTCGTAGTTTCAAATTCTTTAATCGCTTTTTGCCAATCTGAATGTGTTTTGTTTTTTGAAAAATCAAAATTTTCTAAAGTCGCAATAACATCTAGTTTTTCCTGAACATTCTCTTGATATTTTGATTTCTGTTCCTCAAAATATTTATCTCTTTTATCCTGAATAATTTTCGTTGCCTCACTAAATTTCTGCCAAATTTCTTCTCTAAACTCTCTAGAAACTGGACCGATCTCTTCTTTCCATGATTTATGTAATTCTTGTAGCCCCTTAAATGCTTTTGAAACATCTTCAAGTAAAGTCAATTCATAAGCCTTTTCAACAATTTTAATTTTCTCTTCAAGATTATGCTTAAAATCTAATTCGCGTAAATCATTATTCATATGGAGTAAATCATAAAAACGCTCTACATGATGGTGATAATTCCTCCAAGTATTATTGTATTTAGTTCTAGGAACTGGACCTATTGTTTTCCAATTTTCCTGAAGTTCTTTAAACTCCTTGTGCATCGTTTTCGAATCTGCCTTTTCAATAATTTGTTTTAAGGACTCTATGGTTGACAAACGCTTCTCTAAATTCTCTTTTAACTGAGATTCTAATTCTGAATAATGTTTATTTCTTTTGATTCTATATTCATTTATCATTTCATTAAACTCCACCTTAATAGGACTAGAAAAATGAAAATCTATAGACTCTCCTCCGTCTTCTAAAAAAGCGGCTTTCTTAGCAGCCAAAAGCTCACTGAATTTTGTGTCAAAAGCCTTTCTTAGGGATTCAATACTCGATTTTATTGCTTGGATTTTTTCATTATTAATTAGATTTTTAATCTCCTTAATAATTTCCTCCATACTTAAAGAGTTACAATCGACTGTTGAAATGACTTCTTTTCTTTCTACCGTTTCCGCATCCGCAGCCACTTTTTCTTCAATGGAAGAAACGATTTTTTCTAACGCTATATCATTTTCAGTAGCCAAAACATCTACAACCAAATTTTCGCTTTTTTCTTCAGTATTTACAGGGGATTTATTCTCACTATTATCTTCTGAAGTCATATTTAATTCTTCAGAATTATTATTTGCTGCGTCTAACATCTTAACGTGTTTAAAGTTCCTAATTATAATTGTTTAAATATAGTTATAGCATCTTAAACAACAAAATATTAAGCTCTAAAAAAGATATTATAAAATGTAAAGAAATACCAATAAAGACTACTCTTTATTCCAAATTTCCCAAGACTTCTCTGCTTGTAACTCCAACATTTTCATGCCATTTGCAATTACAGCTCTTTGTTCTTTACCTTTTCTTAAAAAAGCAGTCTCCTCAGGGTTGTATATTAAATCAAATAACAGATGACTTTCGTTTAAAAATTCATAGGGAATATTAGGATATAAATCAACATCTGGATGTGTGCCAATAGGAGAACAATTGACAATAACTCCTGTTTCAGAAATCACTTTTTCAGTCAAACTTTCATAACTAATTTGATTTTTATGTTTTGGGACTCTTGAAACAAGCAGAACAGAAAGACCTCTCTTTCTTAAAGCATAAGTAACCGCCTTAGAAGCTCCACCAGTCCCCAAAATTAAAGCAGTTTTATGGCTCTCTTTTAAAAAAGGAGCTATCGATTGATCAAAACCATATACATCTGTATTAAAACCCTTTCTTTTTCCGTCAGAATAAATTTTTATGGTATTAATTGCTCCTATTTCCACAGCTTCCGAATCAATTTCATCTAAAAAAGCACCAACATCTTCTTTATATGGAATAGTTACATTTATACCCACCAAAGTTTCTTTATGTGTATCAAAAATAGTTGGAAATTCAGATATAGATTCCAAATCAAAATTTACGTAGCTATTCTCTAATAATTGTAGCTTATTAAATTTTTTCGAAAAATAATTCCTAGAAAAAGAATATTCAATATTCTTACCTACCAAACCAAACATTTTTTTAGTTCCCATATCAATTTATTTATGAGAAACAAAAGTATTGAATTCTTTGAAATTTCTTTTCATTATTCAACTTTGATTTACTGATTTGTTAAAAACGTACACTCATAACCTATTCTTTTAAAAGAGCATTTATATCTATTGTAATCTGATCCATTTTACTTCTCCTAATTAATTCGTTACCATCAATATATTTTGTTATTGAAATATGCCCCACGGAGTTGTTTTAACTCCACTTTCTCCTATATATAAGTCATTTCCTTTTTTCCAAAATACTGTTTCAGAACTTGAAAACCCTGTAGTTTCTATTATTACTGTAACACCATTAGTAGACAAGTAAATATCAGTTAAGACCGTTGCAAGGTACATGACAAAAACAAAGACCCAAACTTAGGTTTTATATCATTGTTTGTTAGCTTATTAAGGCGTATATTTAAGTTATGAAACTACAAATAACACCTACTTTTTCAGATAGCATTTGTGATTTACGTACAAGAAAGATAAAAGCTACATTTTTCAGTCAAATAAATATTCTTATCGATTGGGATCTAATTTCAAAAATAATAGACAAGGACTATTCCAGGGGTAAAAGTGCCGTTGGTAAGCCTTGCTATGATGGTTTGTTTCTTTTTAAAATGTGTCTTTTGCAGAGTTGGTATGGTTTAAGCGATTACCAAGTAGAAGATAGACT
>NZ_JBAHZZ010000082.1:0-35030 GCF_037132785.1 Flavicella sp.
CACAAGAAAAGATGAAGGAAAATTCAGAAAATCACATGAAAACACTTCAAAATGACAGCAAAAGGGTAGTCAAATATTTTAAACATCACAACATAAAATATGCTGCGTAAAACTAACGATATATAGATGCGAGGTTAATAACATGGATTTGTTTTGGAATAGCAGCAGAATATTGATTTATTATTTTCAATGATGATTTGAAAAACTTGCTAAACGATACAAGATACTTAGTCCGAGCAAAACAATTTTATTAGTTCAGTTTTCTTATCTTCGTATGCTCAAAGAGTAGGACTATTTATGAATGAAAATCTAAATGCAGAAAACAGTAATTTTTCAGATGAAGAATTAGATGTAGAAAAGAAATTAAGGCCTTTGTCTTTTGATGATTTTACTGGACAAGAGCAGGCTTTAGATAATTTAAAGATTTTTGTAGAGGCGGCTAATAGAAGAGGAGAAGCTTTGGATCATACTTTATTTCATGGTCCTCCAGGATTAGGAAAAACTACATTAGCTAATATATTGGCTAATGAATTGAATGTAGGAATCAAAGTAACATCTGGTCCTGTATTGGATAAGCCAGGCGACTTAGCTGGGTTGTTAACAGGCTTGGATGAAAGGGATGTGCTTTTTATTGATGAAATTCATCGATTGAGTCCCGTTGTTGAAGAGTATTTATATTCAGCAATGGAAGACTACAAGATAGATATCATGATTGAGTCTGGTCCAAATGCTAGAACTGTGCAGTTAAATTTAGAGCCATTTACATTAATTGGAGCTACTACGAGATCTGGAATGTTGACAGCACCGATGCGTGCACGTTTTGGAATTAGCAGTCGTTTGCAATATTATGAGACAGAATTATTAACGACTATTGTACAACGAAGCTCAGTCATTTTAAAAACACCAATATCTATGGAAGCGGCAATTGAAATAGCCGGACGAAGTAGAGGAACTCCTCGTATAGCAAATGCTTTGTTGCGAAGAGTTCGAGATTTTGCAGAAATCAAAGGAAATGGATCTATTACGATTGAAATAGCAAAATATAGTTTGCAAGCTTTACATGTCGACGCATATGGATTGGATGAAATGGACAATAAAATTTTAACTACGATTATTGATAAATTTAAAGGGGGTCCCGTAGGTTTGTCTACTTTGGCAACTGCGGTTAGTGAAAATTCTGAAACGATAGAAGAAGTATATGAACCTTTTTTGATTCAGCAAGGGTTTATAATGAGAACTCCTAGAGGAAGAGAGGTTACGGAATTGGCTTACCAACATTTAGGAAGAACAAAAGGAAAGTCACAAGGAGAGTTGTTTTAATTTAGGCATTGAGCCTGTTGAGATACTTATGCATGCACGAATAGTTAAAAAGATAAATGAAAAAATATTTTCCGATAGCTCAATGGGGCTCTAAATACAATAGTGGTTTTTTAAAAAAAGATGCTATTGCTGGAATTACTGTTGGAGTAGTGTTAATTCCTCAAGGAATTGCTTATGCTATGATTGCTGGTTTACCTCCTATTTATGGACTCTATACAGCTTTGATTCCTCAATTGGTGTATCTCGTGTTAGGGACTTCGCCTAGAATAGCGGTTGGACCTGTAGCAATGGATTCTCTTTTGGTGGCAGCAGGTATTGCTGCATTAACCGTTGTTGGTACAGAAAATATTGTTGCAATAGCGATTCTCTTAGCATTTACAGTTGGTCTTATTCAGGTGTTATTAGGGGTTTTGAAATTAGGGTTTATTGTCAATTTTTTATCTCGTCCTGTTATCAGTGGATTTACTTCCGCCGCCGCGATTATAATAGGTATAAACCAATTTAGTAATTTATTCGGAATTCCCATTCCAAGAAGTAATAGAATTCATGTGATATTGATGGATTTATTCCAAATGTTATCAGATATAAGTCTGCAAACATTCGCCATTGGTGCTGGTGCCATGGCAATTATTTTGACCTTAAGAAAAATAAATAAAAACATTCCAAGTCCCCTTATAGTTGTTATTATTGGCATCCTAATTTTAAAGTTTTTTAATAACACTTTTCACGAAGTTGAAATCATAAAAAATATACCTTCAGGTTTGCCCGCTTTTGGAGTGCCAGAAATTAGTTGGGTAAAAGTTAGTGAGATATTACCAATAGCAATAACAATTGCTATGATTGGTTTTTTAGAAACGGTATCTATCGGGAAATCATTAGAAACCAATGAAGATGTTGTTAAGGTAAACCCGAATAAGGAATTAATAGCCATTGGGTTTGGGAATATTTTAGGATCTTTTTTTAAATCATATCCATCAACAGCTAGTTTTTCAAGATCTGCGGTTAATCAAGATGCAGGTGCGAAAACAGGACTTGCGGCATTGTTTTCTGTCGCTGTAGTTGGTTTGGTGCTTTTGTTTCTAACTCCTCTGTTTTATTTTTTACCCAAGGCTGTTTTAGCGGCAATTATAATTATATCTGTATTAAAATTAATCGACTATAAAGAAATTTTTCGATTATGGGAAGTTGATAAAATTGATTTTTACATGCTGTTGGTTACCTTTATCGGTACCTTGTTTTTTGGAATAAAAGAAGGAATTGGAGTAGGGGTTGGACTGTCTTTAATTATGATGATATTTAGAACTTCGAAACCTCATATAGCAGTATTAGGAAGAATTCCGAATACAGAGTATTTTAGAAATATCAATAGATTTGATGATGTTGAAGTCAATAAAAAAATTCTTATTATACGTTTTGATTCTCATCTGTATTTTGCAAACACTAATTATTTCAGAGAGCAATTAGATCGATTGTCTTTGGGAAAAGGAGATGCTTTAAAGTTGATTATTTTGGATTGTGAGTGTATCAACGGACTCGATAGTACTGGTGCTGCTATGTGGAATGATCGAATAGATTATTATGCGCTTCAAGGAATAAAAATATATTTCACCAATGTCAAAGGTCCCGTTAGAGATGCAATGACAAAAGCTGGGATAATTAAAAAAATTGGAATAGAAAATTGCTTTATGAGCAATCAGGGAGCCATGATTTATTTTGAGACAGGAAGTAGAGAATATCAAGAAAAGTTGTCTTCTTATATCCAACAGTCAAATAGTTAGTTCTAAAAGACTTGCTTTGGCCGTTTTTTTGTGATTTTGGTTTTCCAAAAGCTTTCTTTTTTCGCTTGTGAGGGAAGAAGAGCATAGGTAGTACTCCTTTGTAAGGATATATTGATGTTAAATCCTCGGTTAATAAGGTTAAAAGGCCTTACGAGTCTATAGCACAAAAGGTAACTTCAGTTGGTCAGGCATTACATCTAGTATCAATTTTTCGTATAAAAGACAGACTTAATGACCAGTTACTAAGTCTCTAAAAATTAATTATTTTTTTGTTGAAAATTTAAATTATTGCTAAATAAATACGATATTTATAGGTGTAAAAATGGAACAGATTAGTGTGTTTGATATTTTTAAAATTGGAGTTGGACCATCTAGTTCTCATACAATGGGTCCATGGTGTGCGGCGCAACAATTTTTAGAAAAATTAAGAGGAAAGGAACTGATCTCAATCCAAGTTAAACTTTATGGTTCTTTGTCAAAAACAGGAAAAGGACATGGAACTGATATTGCTATTTTATTAGGGCTTACAGGGCATAATGTAAAAACAATTGCTGTTAATAAAATTGATAAATACATTCAAGAAATTAAAGTAAACAAACGATTGGATGTTAATGGAAGTCAATTAATCGATTTTAGTCCTTCTACAAACATTGAATTTTTACAAGAAAAATTACCATTTCATCCAAATGGAATGAGTCTAATTGCGGGGTTTAAAGATGGTTCAAATTTAGAAGAAACATATTACTCAATAGGTGGAGGTTTTGTTGTTCAGGAAAATCAAGAGAAAGACCCTGTAAAAAATAAATACGTATTTCCATATCCAATTGCTAGCGAGAAAGATCTTCTTAAACACATGACTAGCTCTAAATTAGATATTTATAATGTTGTTTATCAGAATGAATTGGCATTAAAAACAGAAGATGAAATTAATAAATCTGTTTCTGAATTATGGGCAGCAATGAAATTTTCAATTTACAACGGTTGTCATAAGAACGGAATTTTACCAGGAGGTCTTAATGTAGTAAGAAGAGCATTTAATATTAATGTAGGTTTAATTGAGGACGAACAATATACCACAGAAGATGAGTGGATAATGGCCATTAAGAATTGTGATAATTCCTTTTCAAATGTTACTAAATGGGTAAGTTGTTTCGCATTAGCAGTGAATGAAGAAAATGCTGCTTTTGGTAGAGTTGTTACTGCTCCTACAAATGGTGCTGCTGGAGTTATACCTGCGGTTTTATTGTACATGTTATGCTTTACTGAAACTAAAGCCAATGCGATTAAAGAATTCATTTTAGTTGCTGGCGAAATTGGTTCATTGTTTAAAAAAGGATCGACCATTTCTGCCGCCATGGGTGGTTGTCAGGCAGAAATAGGCGTTTCTTCGGCTATGGCAGCTGCTGGTTTGACATATTGCATGGGAGGCTCCTCTAAGCAAGTGTTACAAGCTGCAGAAATTGCAATGGAACATCATTTAGGTTTAACTTGTGATCCTATTATGGGATTGGTTCAAGTTCCATGTATTGAACGAAATACAATGGGAGCAATGAAAGCCATTACGGCTTCTCAAATAGCATTAGCAGGAAGTCCAGAAATAGCCAAAGTAACTTTAGATCAGGTGATTAAAACTATGAAGGAAACTGCTGCAGCAATGAGCGATAAGTTTAAAGAAACTTCTGAAGGTGGATTAGCCGTAAATATTTCAGTGGCAGTTTCTGAATGTTAAGCATTTTCCATTGCTTTTTCTCAAAAGCTTTCTCTTTTGTGTAATAAAGACACAAAAATGCTCAATAAATAGAGCTATAAGCTGACGCTTAGTTTATATTTAACATTTTTTTTTAATTTTAATAACTAAGGTATTGTATTTTTAGCACTTTATAGAATTAAATATTTAAATCTTTATATATGAAAAAATCAATTTTTACAATAGTACTTTGTACAATTGTAGTTTTGTTTAGTAATGAGCTTTCCGCTCAAAAATTTAGTCCATTGGATAAAAGCCCTTTGGATGTAACAGCTTTTCCTAAAAGTCATAAGGAGTCTAACAAAGTTGTAAGGGTTACCTATAGCAGACCACAATTAAAAGGAAGAGATGTAGATGTTTTGGCAAAGCCAGGAGAAGTTTGGAGAACAGGAGCAAATGAAGCTGCTGTAATTCGTTTTTATGAAGATGTTGTTTTTGGAGGGAAACCTGTAAAAGCGGGTACGTATTCATTATATACGATTCCTGGGAAAAAAGAATGGACCGTTATTTTAAACAAAGCTAGCAATGCATGGGGAGCTTATTCTTATAAGGAAGCAGATGATGTAATTAGAGTGAAAGGAAAAGTATCAAAAAGCGAAAAAGAGATCGAAGCTTTTTCTATAGTTTTTGATGATACAATGACACTGTGTTTTGGTTGGGGAAATACGATTGTAAAAGTCCCAGTTTCAAAATAATAAATTGAAGAACGAAGACTTAATTTATTAAGATAAAGCCACATTAAGTTGTGGCTTTTTTTATGCACGAAACTTTCAAGTTTAAGGCTTTCAACTCTCGGCTAAGAACTGTATTTTTGTAGCTTAACTACAAAATAATAGAGGTTCGATACCTTTCAACTATAATGGATTACAATTTTAACGAGCTAGAGGCAAAATGGCAAAAGTATTGGGCAGAGAATCAAACTTTTAAAGCAAGTGAGTCAACCGATAAACCTAAATACTATGTATTGGATATGTTTCCTTACCCTTCAGGTGCAGGTTTGCATGTAGGACACCCTTTAGGTTATATCGCCTCAGATATTTATGCTCGTTACAAACGTCACCAAGGTTTTAATGTATTACATCCTCAAGGGTATGATTCATTTGGATTGCCTGCAGAGCAATATGCAATCCAAACAGGACAGCACCCTGCAGTAACGACTGAAACGAATATTGCAACCTACAGAAAGCAATTGGATAAAATTGGATTTTCATTTGACTGGTCTCGTGAAGTTCGCACCTCTAATCCTGATTATTACAAATGGACACAGTGGATTTTTATTCAATTATTCGATTCTTGGTATAATTTAGATTCAGACAAAGCAGAAGACGTAAAAACATTAGTAGCCGTATTTAAAAAAGAAGGAAATGCAAATATAAATGCAGTTGCTGATGAAGATATTTCGGTATTTACTGCTGATGAATGGAAGAAGTATTCGAAGGAAGAACAAGAAAAAATACTATTAAAATATAGATTGACCTATTTGTCAGAAACAGAAGTAAACTGGTGTCCTGCTTTGGGAACCGTTTTGGCAAATGATGAAATTGTAAATGGAGTATCTGAAAGAGGAGGACATCCTGTAGTGCGTAAAAAAATGAAGCAATGGAGTATGCGTATTTCTGCCTATTCACAACGTTTGTTAGATGGACTAGAGAAAATAGATTGGCCACAGCCTTTAAAAGACTCTCAAACAAATTGGATTGGTCGTTCGCAAGGAGCATCAGTTGTTTTTGACGTGCTCTCAGATGAACCATCTAAGGAGGTAAAGTTATCGTATAAAGATATAGAAGTTTTAAAAGAGAAAAGAGCCAACCCAAGTAAAGTTGTTAGCATATTATGGGGTAAGCTAAGAAAGAAAAAAGGAAAATCTAAGTTTAGAGCCAATTATACAGTTGGTAATTTAATTGCTGATTTTATTTGTTTTACAAAGAAATCCGTTATTGAATTTGGAGGTAAGGAAAATGAAGCAGAGCGAAAATCTTATTTTGAGAAAGAGGGTTTTTCTGTGGTTTACGTTTGCTCTGAAGAAATAGAAAAAGATGTAGATACAGTTGTGTCTAAAATAGATTCAGCAATTCAATTTGCAAAACCATTAGAGAAAAAAGAAACGATAACAGTTCTTTCAGCTAAAGCAATATATAAGATTGAAGTTTTTACGACTCGCCCTGATACAATATTCGGTGTCACGTTTATGACGTTAGCACCAGAGCACGAGTTGGTTTCAAAAATTGTAACAGCAGATCATAAGCAAGAGATTGAGGCTTATATTGAAAAGACAGCTAAAAGAAGTGAAAGAGAACGTATGGCAGATGTAAAAACCATTTCAGGTGCTTTTACAGGAGCTTATGCGATTCATCCCTTTACAGGTGAAAAAATACAAATTTGGATTGGAGATTATGTGCTGGCTAGTTATGGTACAGGTGCTGTAATGGCAGTTCCTTGTGGTGATCAACGCGATTGGGATTTTGCCAAATATTTTAAAATTGAAATAAAAAATATTTTTGAAGGAGTTGATATTTCTGAAGGCGCTTGTGAAGACAAAACTGCTAAAATTGCAAACTCAGATTTTTTATCTGGCTTAGCTGTTAAAAAAGCGACTAAATTGGCCATTTACGAAATGGAAAAAAGAGGCTTCGGAAAAGGAAAAATTAATTACCGCTTACGGGATGCTGTTTTTAGTCGTCAACGTTATTGGGGAGAACCTTTTCCTGTGTATTATAAAGATGGATTGCCTAAGATGATTGCTGCAGAGCATTTGCCAATTGTATTGCCAGAAGTAGAAAAATATTTACCTACAGAAGGTGGTGCCCCGCCATTAGGTAGAGCTAAAGAATGGGCTTGGGATTTTCGTGGTAAAAAAGTGGTATCTAATGAAAAGTTAAAAAACAAAACGGTATACCCTTTAGAATTAAATACTATGCCAGGTTGGGCAGGTAGTTCTTGGTATTTTAACCGCTATATGGATCCTACAAACGAAGGTGAATTTGTAAGTAAAAAAGCAGCCGATTATTGGCGAGATATAGATTTGTATATAGGTGGTTCTGAACATGCAACAGGACATTTGTTATATGCTCGTTTTTGGCAAAAATTCTTGTTTGACAAAGGGCATTTACCAGTAGATGAATTTGCTAAAAAATTAATTAATCAAGGAATGATTTTAGGAACTTCAGCTTTTGTTTATAGAGTTGAGGGAACTAATAAATTTATTTCAAAAGGATTGAAAGGAGATCAAAAAGTACAACCTATTCATGCAGATGTTTCTTTAGTAAATTCTTCTGACGAGTTAGATGTAGAAGGATTTAAAAATCATCCATTAAATACAGATTATAAAGATGCTGAGTTTGTTTTAGAAGAGGGGAAATACATAGTAGGTCGAGAGGTTGAAAAAATGTCAAAATCGAAATACAATGTTGTCAATCCAGATGCTATTTGCGAACAATATGGGGCGGATAGTTTGCGTTTGTTTGAAATGTTTTTAGGACCTTTAGAACAAGCAAAACCGTGGAAAACCTCTGGTATTTCAGGAGTGTATTCTTTCTTAAAAAAATTATGGAAATTGTATCATACAAATGATATGTTTACCGTTTCAAAAGAAAAGGCATCAAAAGACGAATTGAAAACATTACATAAAACCATAAAAAAAGTACAAGAAGATATAGAAAATTTCTCTTTTAATACTTCAGTAAGTACATTTATGATTGCTGTAAATGAACTTTCGAGTTTACAGTGTGACAAAAAAGAAATTTTAGAACCTTTATTGGTTTTGATCTCTCCGTATGCGCCACATATCGCTGAAGAATTATGGAGTAAATTAGGCCATACAACATCTATTTCTACTGTAGAGTTTCCTGTGTTTGAAGCAAGTCATTTGGTAGAAAGTTCTAAAGTATATCCTATTTCGTTTAATGGTAAAATGCGTTTTACTTTGGAAATTTCTTTAGATTTATCAATAGATGAAATAGAAAAAATTGTGATGGAACATGAAAATACTAAAGCACAATTACAGGGTAGAACTCCTAAAAAGGTGATTGTAGTTCCTGGGAAAATTGTAAATATAGTTGGATAAAAAAAGAACCTAAATTAAAGATTATATGAGACTTATAAAATTACTTTCTGTATTAATAGCTGTTGTATCTGTTTCTTGTGCATCAGAGGATGAGAAAATGGTAAAATATCTTACGGGGAATTGGGAAACGGTTTATTTAAAATTCGAATTGCCTACTTATCAAAATAGAGATACTTTGGTAGTGTATGATATAGATTTTGCAAATCCGGATGATCCAAGGGCTCAACAACGTGGAAAATCTTTTACGACGTATAATTCAGATGGAACTTTTAAAAGTTGGGCGGAAAAGAATAATCTTCCTTTTGGAAGAAGGACAGAGGGTAAGTGGAGAGCGACTAAAGATTCTTTATTTTGGGATTTTGAACAAAGGTCTGGTAAGGTCTTAACAGTTTCTTTTGGGTTAAAACAGATAGAGAATGGATATGCAATTACAGGTTTACAAGATGTAGATAATGACGGAAAAAAAGATGATACGGTTTATTTAGAGACGGTTCGTTTACCAGATACCCTTGAGTAATATGGAAAAAATCCCTATGGAAATTGAAATTATTGGTTTTATTGCTGCTGTCTTAACGTCAGTTTCTTTTGTCCCTCAAGTATATAAAATATGGAAGACAAAATCGGCAAAAGGTGTGTCTTTGACTATGTTTTTACTGTTTTTTGTTGGAGTAATTTTATGGTTGGTATACGGTATTTTTATCAATAGCCTTTCCATGATTATTGCAAATGCAATTACGTCCTGTTTGGCTTTAGTAATTATTTATTACAAGCTGAAAATAAAAGAATAGGAGTTTTAAAAACATGAATACTAGATATGAATTTAAAAAAAATATCATTACGAAATCGGATATTTTTGTCGATGATTTTATTGATCATAATGACTTATGTATTGATTGCTTTTATGATCATATATCAGTATAATGAGCAAACGACTAATTACAATAAGCGACGTTTTGCAAGAAAAGAAAAAGCAACACGCTTAAGTATCAAATATGAGTTAGACAAAATGAATCATCCAATAGAAGCCAACGAATTATTTGGCTATTTTAAGGAGTCTATTTTAGATATAGTAGAAGTTCATAAAGTAAACATTAATTTTTATGATTTGGAAGGTAAATTGTTATTAAGTTCGAAAACAATTGCCAATGATGATAGTATTTATGATCCTGTTGATTTTTTAAAGCCTTATGAATTAGAAAGGCTAAAGACAAAAGAAAGATTTGTAGAAGAAATAGAAATTGAATTTGATAAACGTAGGCAATCATCTTATAGTTATTTGTTTAACGAGGCGGATATTTTGATTGGTTTTCTAAAATTGTATTATATCCAAGATAATTCTATTCAAGATAGCAATCGAAATGAATTTTTAAAACGTTTGGCTTATGTCTATCTTTTTATGTTTGTAATCGCTATTAGCGTTGCATACTTTTTATCTAGTTATATTACTCGCTCTCTAAAAAAGATTGTTGAAAAAATCGAAAAAATCGGAAAAACAGGTTTGGGTGGTAGAAATGAAAAAATTCAAATGAGTTATACTTCTAAAGAGATTTATAAATTAGTTTCTGCCTATAATAATATGGTTGACCAACTAGAAGATGCAGCTGTTAAATTAGCCTCTTCTGAGAGAGAGCAAGCGTGGAGGGAAATGGCAAAGCAAGTAGCTCATGAAATTAAGAATCCTTTAACTCCAATGCGTTTGACAGTTCAGAATTTTGAAAGAAGATTTGATCCTAAAGCTCTTGATGTCAGGGGAAAACTAAAAGAATATAGCGATAGCTTGATTCAGCAGATAGATGTAATGAGCTCTATTGCGACTGCTTTTTCTGATTTTGCCAAAATGCCTGTACAACGAAAAGAGAAAGTAGAAGTCATTTCAATCATAAAAAGCACATTAGATATTTTTGAAAATGAAAACTTAAAGTTTGAAAATAATATAGAAGAAGTTTCTCTTCTAGTAGATAAAGATCAGTTGATACGTGTGATCACCAACTTAGTTAAAAATGCCATCCATGCTGTTGAAGAAGTTAAAAAACCTAAAATTGTTGTGTCTATTAATGCAACTGACACTTATTTTGAACTTAGTGTAGAAGATAATGGTATAGGAATTGAAGAAGAATTAAGGAGTTTGATTTTTGAACCTAGATTTACTACAAAATCAAGCGGTATGGGTTTAGGTCTTGCGATGTCTAAAAAAATAATTGAAACTTATAATGGTGAAATTAGTTTTGAATCAGAAGTAGGTAAAGGAACTATTTTCACGATAAGAACTCCAAAATAATAGTTTTTTGTTACCGATAAATCTACTATATTTATAGAGCAAATCATTTAAAATTAAGCGCTATGACATTTGATAATATTTCCATTAAAGAATTAGAAAACCATATTTTTCTAGTTACAATTAAAAGACCTAAAGTTCTCAATGCACTGAATAGACAAACGATTGAAGATTTGCATACTGCACTTGTCGCTTTGCAGTCTGATCAAAAGGTTCGAGTCTTGATTGTTACCGGTTCAGGTGCTAAGGCTTTTGTTGCAGGGGCTGATATTACTGAGCTTTCCGGGTTTTCAGTTAAAGAAGGAGTAGCGTTAGCAAAAAAAGGACAACAGGATTTGTTTGATCTGATTGAGAATTATCCAAAGCCTATTATTGCAGCTGTAAATGGTTTTGCACTTGGGGGAGGATTGGAATTGGCGATGGCCTGCCATTTTAGATTGGCATCTGAAAACGCAAAAATGGGGTTGCCAGAAGTTTCGTTAGGATTGATTCCTGGTTATGGTGGAACTCAGAGATTACCTCAGTTGGTAGGAAAAGGAAAGGCGATGGAAATGATATTAACAGGAGCTATGATATCGGCAGAAGTTGCTTTGAATTATGGCTTAGTGAATTATGTAGTTCCTCAAACCGAATTAATGGACAATTGTGTTTCAATAGGACAAAAAATTATTCAAAACTCACCAAATTCAGCAAAGGCTGCGATTCAGGCAATAAATGCAGGTTTTAAGACTAATGTTGATGGTTTTTCCAAAGAAGTTGAGTTATTTGGGTCCTGTTTTGGCTCAGATGATTTCCGCGAAGGAACTACTGCTTTTTTGAACAAGAGAAAACCTAATTTTGAATAAAATCTATTAGGTATTACTATGCTTCTCCGTTCCATTCCTTATAAAACTGTATAAGAAATTTTTCCATGATTATATGTCTATCGGCAGCGATTCGTTGCCCTGTTTTTGTGTTCATTTTATCTTTTAATAATAAAAGTTTTTCATAAAAATGGTTGATACTTGGAGCTGTTGAGTTTTTGTATTCTTGTTTTGTCATTTCTAAGTTAGGAACAATAGAAGGATTGTAAAGAGATCTTTCTTTAAAACCCCCATAATTAAAACAACGTGCTATTCCAATTGCACCTATTGCATCTAATCTATCCGCATCTTGAACGACGGCTAATTCGTGAGAATGAAAAGTACTTGTAAAATTACCCCCTTTAAAAGAGATGTTTTTGATAATGTCTATAATATGTTTGCGTTTTACTTTTTCTATGCCCTGTTGACTTAAGAATTTTTCAGCGATATTTGGACCAATTTTTTCATCGCCTCCATGGAATTTTGAATCAGCAATATCATGTAGCAGCGCTGCAAGAGTCACTATAAAAAGGTCCACTTTTTCAGTTTTAGAAATGAATAGGGAATTTTTATAAACACGTTCAATATGAAACCAATCGTGACCTCCTTCTGTATTTTTTAGTGTTTCCTTTACAAACACAATTGTGTTCTGGATTATTTCGTTTGAATTCATCATGTAAAATAACGGAATTATTCTCAATTTAGAGAACGTTCAAAATGGTATATTTGTAGCTTGAATTAATCAAATTAAAGATGAAATGGCCTATATTTTAAATTTTGATACAGCTACAAAAAATTGTTCTGTCAGTGTTAGTAATGACGGTGAATTGTTAGCTTTTGAAGAATTGAATTCAGAAGGATACTCTCATGGAGAGAAACTACATGTTTTTATCGAGAAGGTTTTAAAAGAAGTTGAAATAAATATTTCGGATTTGGCTGCAGTTTGTGTAGGTAAAGGTCCAGGTTCCTATACAGGGTTAAGAATTGGAGTTTCAGCAGCGAAAGGCATCTGTTTTGCTTTGGATATTCCCTTAATTTCAATTGAAACCTTAGATGTTTTGGCAAGTGCCGTTGATGTAAAGGATGGTGTTATTGTATCTATGTTAGATGCGAGAAGATTGGAAGTGTTTAGTGCCGTTTACACAGTTTCTGGGGACAGAATAAGAAAAACGGAAGCCCAAATAATAAACTCGGAATCCTTTGAAGGTTATTTAAAAAAGGGAAAAGTATATTTTGTAGGTGACGGAGCAGAAAAATGTAAAGAATTAATTCAGCATAAAAATGCAGTTTTTATTGATGATGAGTTTCCATCGGCGAAAAACATGACAGTTATGGCATATGAAAAATATGTAAAAAAAGAATTTGAAGACGTTGCGTATTTCGAGCCCTTTTATTTAAAAGATTTTGTTGGGATAAAGCCTAAACCAAGAAAACAGTATTAATATTTGTTAATTTTGGTTTTGTAATTGTTTTGATTTTAAAAACAGTATTTTTACTGCTGTTTACATCAAAAATTTAACTCTCTCAATTTGTTGTTTGGGTAGATGAAAAATAGCTAAAAAATAAAAACATGAATATAGTAATTGTTGGGTCAGGATATGTTGGATTGGTATCGGGAACCTGTTTTTCAGAAATGGGGAATAAGGTGTCTTGTGTTGACATAGATTCTCTGAAAATTGAGAAATTAAACAACGGCAGTATTCCAATTTTTGAACCAGGTTTAGAGGCTATGGTTTTAAAAAACATAAAAAATAAGAATCTTTTTTTTACAACAGAATTATCGGAAGCAATTGAGGATGCAGAAATTGTGTTTATCGCAGTTGGAACTCCTATGGGGAATGATGGTTCTGCTGATTTGCAATATGTTTTGGCTGTAGCTAAGTCTATCGGTCAGACTATGAAAAATCGCATGGTAATTGTCGATAAATCTACGGTTCCTATTGGAACCGCTGATAAGGTAAAAGCGACTATACAAAAAGAACTTGATCAGAGAGGAGTTGAAATTAAATTCGATGTAGTTTCGAATCCTGAATTTTTAAAGGAAGGTGCTGCTATAAGCGATTTTATGAAGCCAGATCGCGTGGTAATTGGCTCGGATAGCAAGTATGCAACAAATTTAATGAAAGAGCTGTATCATCCTTTTTGTATGTCCTATGATCGTTTTATTACTATGGATGTACGGTCTGCCGAAATGACAAAATATGCTGCGAATGCGATGTTGGCAACCAAAATTTCTTTTATGAATGAAATTGCAAATATCTGTGAAAGGGTAGGTGCTGATGCAAATCAAGTTCGGATTGGAATTGGCTCTGATAGCCGTATTGGATATAGTTTTATCTACCCCGGTGCTGGATATGGGGGCTCTTGTTTTCCTAAGGATGTAAAAGCATTGAAAAAAATAGCAGAGGAGCATGGGTACAAAGCAAATTTAATAAGTTCTGTTGAAGATGTTAATAATGCACAGAAATTAGTGATTGCGCAAAAGGTGGTAAAACGTTTTGGTGAAGATTTAACAGGCTTGACGTTTGCTTTATGGGGATTGGCTTTTAAACCAGGTACTGATGATATGCGTGAAGCTCCTTCAATTTATATTGTAAAGGAATTGACAAAAAGAGGAGCTAGAATTCAGGCATACGATCCAAAAGCAATCGAAGAGGCTAAAGAATATTATTTAAAAGATGTTAAAAATATTATATATGTCAATTCTAAGTACGATGCTTTAAAAAATACAGATGCACTGATCTTATTGACAGAATGGAAAGAATTCCGTTCGCCAGATTTTTCGGAAATCAAAAAAGAACTGAAAGCACCTATTATCTTTGACGGAAGAAATCAATACAACGTTTTTAATCTTCATACAAAAGGATTTGAATATTATCAAATAGGCAAATAATAATTAACCTTTTTTGACCGTTACTTAATATCTAACTACCTATTATGAAATATTGGATTTACACAGTTTTTATTGCTTTATTCTTAAGTCATAGCCAAACTGTTTTTTCGCAAAATATGTCGGCTAATCAAATGTCAAGTATTGATGTTGACAATTTATCTGATGAGCAAATTGCAAATTATTGGAGCCAAGCCCAAGAACAAGGATATACTATAAATCAACTGGAGGTTGTCGCAGCAGCTAAAGGTATGTCTTCCGTTGAGATTTCTAAACTAAGGCAAAGAATTTCAAATTTAAGTGTTTCGGAGGAAGCCACTAATAATACTGATCTAAGAGATGATCAAAATCCTTTTTTAATATCAGAGGAAGATCCTTTTGGCTTTTTAGGGGGGGGGGACATGGAAGAAAATGAGGTGAATTTGTTATTTGGATATGATTTTTTTAATAACCAAAATATTTCTTTTGAGCCCAATATGAATATGGCAATTCCAAAAACATATCAAATTGGCCCCGGAGATGAAATTTTAATTGATATATGGGGAGCCGCAGAGAACAGTTATCAAAAGGAAGTTGATAGAAGAGGAGCAATTGTTATAGAAAATATAGGCCCAATTTATGTTAGTGGATTGGAGATTGAAAAAGCCAAGAAAAAAATAATTACGTATTTAAAGAAAATTTATAGTGGAATTAGTGCAGAATCATCTAGTTTTAATAAAGTATATGCGGAGGTTTCTCTAGTAGGAATAAGAACAGTTCAGGTTAATATTATTGGTGAAGTAGAAGTTCCTGGGACCTATTCGTTAAGTGCTTTGTCTTCTGTTTTAAATGGATTATATGCGGCAGGAGGACCTACAGAGAACGGATCATTTAGAACTATAAAATTGATTCGTCACGGTAAGGAGTATTCTGAATTTGATATCTATAAATACTTAATTGAAGGTTCGCAATCTGGAAATGCGTTTTTACAAGACAAAGATGTAATTATTGTAAAGCCATATTTGAGTAAGATAGAAGTAACAGGTATGGTAAAACGTCCTGGTATATATGAATTAACAAAAGAGGAAACTGTGCAGGATTTAATTCATTATTTTAGCGGTTTTACTGCGGAAGCTTATAGGGATAGGTTGATTGTAGATCGTGTAAATGGGAGTCAAAGAGAAGTATATGAGATTGATCTTAAAAGGGATAAAATATTTACGCTACAAGATGGAGATTCAATTAATGTAGGAGAAATTACAGATCGTTATTCAAATAGAGTAAGCATCAACGGGGCTGTGTATAGAGAAGGTAATTACCAACTTTATGAGGGATTAACATTATTAGATTTGATTAAAAAAGCAGATGGAGTTAAAGAAAATGTTTTTTTAGACAGAGGACTTATTTACAGGACTATTGATGATGTAGAAGAGGAGGTTGTTCCATTTTCTATTGAGAATATTTTAAAAGGAATTGAGACTGTTGTTTTACAAAGAGAAGATAGCATACAGATTTATGATAAATACTCTTTGAAAGAAGAATATACAGTTTCTATTAATGGAGCAGTAAACAATCCGATAGAGACTCAGTTTCGAGAAAAAATGAATGTAGAGGATTTGATATTAATGGCAGGCGGATATAAAGAAGGGGCTGATCCAGCTGTTATAGATATTGCTAGAAGAATAATTGATACAAATTTTACAACACTGAGTGAAAACATAAAGAGATCCAGTACTATTTCATTGAGTTTGGATAGTGTAGAGACTTTTTATTTAAAACCTTTTGATAAGGTGTCCGTTAGGTTTATAAAAGGATATAGCAAAAAAATTACTGCTTCTATACAAGGAGAAGCAGTGTACCCAGGTAGTTATGTGATTACAAGCAAAGATGAACGAGTTTCAGATTTATTGGAAAAATCAGGAGGTCTTTCGCCTTTTGCATATGTTAAAGGGGCTACTTTGATAAGAAGAACAGCAAAGGCTACAGATAAAGAACAATTAAATCTTTTGCAAAGTTTAATTGTAAAAGACTCTATGGATCTAAATATAGTTGAGAAAACGGAGTATATGATTGGTATTGATTTGGAAAAAATACTTTCAAAAGGAGGTAGAAAATCAAAATATGATTTAATTCTTAGAGAGGGAGATATATTGCTTATTCCGTCTGAAAAACAAACGGTGGCTGTTCAAGGAGAGGTTTTGATACCTTCATTAATTCGTTTTGATGAATCAAAGTCTTTAAAAGAATATATAAATAATTCAGGTGGTTTTTCTGAAAAGGCAAAGAAAAAGAAAACTTATGTGGTCTATGCAAATGGAGATGTTAAGAGTACAACAAGTTTTTTATGGATTAAAAAGTATCCAAAGTTAGAACCGGGTGCTATTATTTTGGTTCCAAAAAGTGATCCGAAGTCAAAGATGTCATCAGGAGAGATTATTGGAATAAGTTCTGCATTATTGAGCTTAGCGCTATTAGTACAACAAATAAGTAACTAGGTTATGAGTCAGAATAATAAAAATAATATGGCTGCAGAGGATGAGATTGATTTGTTGGCTTTAGCTAAAACCCTATGGTTAGGGAGGAAAACTATTATAATAACGATGATTATCTTTATGATATTAGGCCTGTTTGTAGCTGTTTTTTCTGAGAAAGAGTATACTGCGTCTACCACATTTATTCCTCAAGACGGGGAAAGTAGTATTGGAGGAGGTTTAGGAGGATTAGCTGCAATGGCTGGGATCAATTTAGGGTCAATGAGTTCTGGATCTGAAATAACACCTTCTTTATACCCTCAAATAGTTTATAGTATTCCATTTCAATTGGAATTATTGAAAACTCCTTTAACAATTGAGGGTGAAACTAAGAAAATCACTTATGAAGAGTATTATTCGAATATATATAGACCTAGTATTCTCGGATATATAAAAAAATATACTATAGGTTTACCAGGATTGCTAATTTCGGTAATTAAAGGGAAGCCGAAATCTGCTGATTTATATAAACCGGAACGTAGTTTAGAAGGTGAGTTTGCTAAACCTAGCTTATTATTCATATCTGAAGAGCAACAGAAGTTAATTGATAGATTGAGTAAACAGTTGTTTTTGGAAGTGAATGAAGATGATGGCTATATTTATATTAGTGGAAATATGACAGAAGCAATTGCTAGTGCTGAGTTAGTTTATAGAGCCGAGGTGCTTTTGCAGGAATTTATTATTGAATTAAAAAGCAGAAAATCAAAAGAAAAATTGGCTTTTATCAAAGAAAGGTATCAGAGTATTGAAGAAAAATTTATTGTAATTCAGTTAAAGTTAGCAAACTTTGAAGATAAAAATAAATTTGTTAACTCTTCAATGAGTAGAATCAAATTGCAATCATTACAAGATGAATACAATTTGGTTTATAGCGTTTATACAGAATTGGCAAATCAATTAGAAGCTCAGTATATTCAAGTTTCTGAAGATACTCCAGTATTTACGATTTTGCAACCTGTGAATATTCCTCTTGAGAGGTCTAAGCCAAAGAGGTTGTTCATTCTGATTTTTTGGGTGTTTCTTGGAGGAGGAGTAGGTGTATCGATTTTGTTTGGGAAAGAAAAAATAAGAAAATTAAATGTGGATTGGAAATATTTTTCCTAATTGAATAATATGAAAAAGATAAAAATAGGTATTGTATGGGCTAATCCTTATAATAAAAATATGGGGGTTGCTGCGTTAGCTTACTCGGCACTTTCAATTATTCATGATGTGCTAAAAACAAGAGGGATAGAAGAATTTGAAGTTTCTTTTATTGGTAGCTCTAAAAATACAAGTGATAGCTTAGTGATTGGAACCGATAAGATTGAATTTGATAATGTGTTTGGGTTTGATTTTTATAACTTTAAGGCTATAGTTAAGTTTTTATTATTTCCAAGAAAATATAAACTAAGAAAGTTAATAGGGTTTGATTATCTTTTTGATATAGCAGAAGGAGATAGTTTTACTGATATTTATGGTGATAAGAGATTTAATAAAATTAAAAACTCAAAAGTTTTTTTTAATTTATTAGGGACTAAACAATTTTTATTGCCACAAACTATTGGTCCGTTTAAAGATAAAAATCATGAGAAAAAGGCTTTTTTAATTATGAATAAGATGGAGGCTGTTGTTAGTAGAGATAATAAGAGTTTTTTATATACAAAAAATCATCTTTCTGCAACTATTATATCAGAATCGATTGATGTAGCTTTTTATCTGCCTTTTGATAGAAAACATTTTGATAAAACGAAAATTAATGTAGGTATAAATGTTTCCGGATTACTTTGGAATGGTGGATATACGAGAAATAATCAATTCAATTTAAAAACAAATTTTAAAAAGTTAATTTTTAATACATTAAGGTTTTTTTATGAAAAAGAAAATGTTCAAATATATATAGTGTCACATGTAGTTCCCGGGAAATCTCAAGAAGTTGAAGATGATTATTATGCTGCAGAAGAACTTCAAAAAACATTTCCCAATGTGATTTTAGCTCCAAGGTTTTCAAACCCTATTGAAGCAAAATCATTTATCAGTGGATTAGATTTTTTTACTGGTGCGAGGATGCATGCATGTATTGCTGCATTTTCATCTAGTGTAGCCGTATGTCCAATGGCATATAGTAGAAAGTTTAATGGTTTGTTTGTGGATACTCTGAAATATAAATGGTTAGGAGATTGTGTGAATTCAGAGGAGGTTACAGTTTTAAATAATATAATAAATGCCTTTGAAAATAGAGTTGAGCTTGTTGATGCTATTGATACCTCACTGAATGAAATAGTATATCCTAGGATAAAGTTGTTAAAGTTACATATTTCAAACATTATTAATTAATGAAATCTTTTGTTACGAAAATAGTAGAGAGTGATTTATGTATAGGATGTGGACTTTGTGAAAGTGTTTCAGGGAGTAATAATATCAAAATGCACTTTGATGAAAATGGTTTTTTGTATCCTAAAGTCATAAATTATGTTCCTATTTCAGACGATATCATTAAACGAATTTGTCCAAGTGTAAATGTAGTAGGAGATATTGAATACTCTATGAAATCAGGGGTGTGGGGAGCAATTGAAAATTTATATAGTTCTTATGCAAATGAACCGATTGTTCGTCATATAGGTTCTTCTGGTGGAGTGGTTTCTGCCATAGCAATTTTCCTTTTAGAAACCAATAGCGTTGATGCTGTTTTACAGGTAGGTGGTGATAAAGATGATTATTCTAGAAACACATTAAGAGTTTCGAAAACAAGAGAAGATGTCTTGAATTGCGCGTCCTCACGTTATGCGCCTGCTTTAGTCTTTGACAAGATTATTGAATTATTGGAGTCTACAATCATGACTTTTTGTTTTATTGGTAAGCCTTGTGATATTTCAGGACTTACTAATCTATTAGTTGAATTTCCAAAATATAAGGATAGGTTCAAATTGAATATCGCAATCATTTGCGCAGGAATGCCTTCAAGAAATGCTACCGATAGACTTATTGATGGCTTTAACCCTGATAGACCTGTTCATAACCTAATTTATAGAGGAAATGGTTGGCCAGGTTTTTTTTCCTTTACTGATAAAAATGATTTAGAATTTAAAATGTCGTATAACGAATCTTGGGGGAATGTGTTAGGTAAAGAAATTCATCCCCGTTGCAAGATTTGCCCAGATGGTATTGGACTTCAGGCAGATATTGTTGTTGGTGATGCTTGGGAAACGAAAGATGGCTATCCAGATTTTACCGAGAAAAAAGGGCTAAGTCTTTTAATTGTTAGAAGTTTAAAAGCAAAAGATATTGTGACTTCTATTGTGAAGAGTGAGGCTATCACAATAAATTTGATTTCAAAAGAAAAATTAAAAATTATGCAACCCTATCAGTTTAATAGAAGGAAAAAAGCAGGAGTAAGGATATTTTCTTTTATGATTGTAAAGCGAATAAAACTTAATTTTAAAAACTTAAACTTGCTTAAAAATACTTTGTCATTAAGTATTATAACTATTGCTAGAGAGTTTTTAGGAACCTTAAAAAGAACAATTAAATGATGAGGTTAAAGTTGTTAATTTGGATGTATAATTGTGCTTTTTTTGGGTTTAAAAATTACTTCTTAAAGAGTATTGTAAAATTAGAAGGAGGGTATATGTATTCTGAATTTGTAAGAAGAGTTTATGAAAGTCAATTTAGAATCGAAATTGGATACGGAACTTATGGTGGTTGCTTTAATAAAAAAAATATAAATGCTCCGGTCAAATTTGGAAACTATTGTTCTATCGCTCCAAATGTGAAAATTTATCGGGCAAATCATCCCGACGATACATTTACAACACATCCAATTGTGTTTAACCCAATTGCTGGCTATGTATGTTCAGATAAATTGATTAGGCCGAAGCTAACGATTGGCAATGATGTGTGGATAGGGGAAGACGTTATTATTTTGCCAAGTGTAGATAGAATTTCAGATGGGGTTATCATTGGTGCAGGGTCAATTGTTACCAAAAATATAGATGTTAGTTATTCAGTTTATGCTGGAAATCCAGTTCAGTTTATTAGAAGAAGATTTAGTGATGATATAATACACAAGTTAGAAGCTAGCAAATGGTGGAAATTGAAGAAGATTCAATTAATTGATGAAATGTCAAAATTAAATAAGCTCATTAATGGTTAGTAGCAATACTTCTAAATATATAAAGAATTCATTTATCTGGGGGTTTTTATCTAAAATATTAGATTCTATCGTTAAATTTATATCGGTTCCATTATTATTGACTTATTTTGGTAAAGAGCACTTTGGTTTAATTGCTTTAGCCTTTTCAATAAATGCTTATTTACAGATCCTTGATATGGGAGTAAATATAGGTTCGGTTAAGTATTTTTCTGAATGGATTTTATTGAAAAAACACATTATTTTAAGTAGTGTAGCAAGAACCAGTATTAGTTTTTATTTTGTGGTTGGTCTTGTTAATTTTTTATTACTAGTTGGTTTGTCTTTTTTTACAAGTGAATTGTTTTCTTTAAATCAAGAAAGTGCCGAAGTTTTTAAAGAACTATTATTCGTACTTGCTACTATAGCTATTATAAACTGGAGTACTACTGTTTTTATGCAATTACTGATTGCCAATGAAAATATGGTTTATATACAACAATGGAATGTAATTAAAAGTTTATTAAATTTAGTTGTATTGGTAGTTACACTTTTTTTTAATCTGTCGTTGCTTTCTTATTTTATATTGTATGTTTCGATTAATACATTGATTTTTATTCCTTACTATATTAAGGTGAAAAACGAGAAATTGATTGATAGTGTTTTTCCTGGATTCGACTGGTTAAATTTTAGACCAATCCTTAAATATAGTTTAGCTCTTATTTTAATGGCTGTTTTTCAGGCTACTGCTACCAAAATGAGACCGATCGTGTTAGGTGTGTTTTCCGATAAAGGAGTTGAATTAATTGCAGATTACAGAATAATGGAAACAATTAGTATTTTTATTATTTCAATTGGCGGTATGTTTATTACAATTTTTCTACCTAAAACCTCTAAACTTATATTGGTGAATAATCAAATTGAAATACAAAAATTTGCATATAGTACAACTAAGTACACTTCGTTTATTTGCTGTTTATTGTGTTTCCCATTATTATTAAATTCTGAAAACTTAATTCTACTGTATGTAGGGGTTGAATATGTGAATTTATCATTTTGGTTAAATATTTGGATAATTACGATTTTGTTTTTTTTACATAACACTCCAATAGCGAGTTTAGTATTGTCTACAGGGAAAACAAAAATGTTAGTGTATAGCAGCGGTGTTGCTTGTGTCGTTTCACTCGTTGTTAATTCAATGTTTGTTGAAGAATTTGGTGCTGGTTCAGCAGTATTTGGTTATAGTATTTATATATTGATTCAAATGAGCTTTTATTATCTTTATTTTAACTCCAAGGTGTTGGGACTTAATTCATTATTAGTATTTAAGTCTTTTGTTATTCCTAGTTTTATTGGTTTTTGTAGCCTGTTTTTATTAATTTTTTTAGATTTCGAGTTTGAGAATACTTATGTTACCATTTTTATAAAAAGTTTAGTTTGGTATTTTGTGTTTTTTATTCTTATTTTATTATTTCGTGTATTTACTTTTTCAGAATTGAAACGTTCATTATTAACTAAATAGTTGAATCAGTGATAAAAATTAAAAATTTAATTATTCTGTTTGTAGTATTGTTTAGCTATTCTGCTTTTTACTTTTACAAACCTGTTTTTTTGAAAATACGAATTTTAAAAGCTGTTTATTGGTTTTTATTATTGGTCGCTTTTTTATATTCTTATCGTGAGTTTTTATTTAAAAAACTTCAAAAGTATAGATATTCGAATTCTATTAAATATTTGTTGTTATTAATGATGTTTAGTGTCTTTACTGCTTATTATTCATGGAGTCAGCCATTTGACTTGAGTATACGAGGTCTCCTTCCTTATCTTTCGTTTGTATTGTTTTTTGTCCTTTTAAAATTGCAACCAAATTTAGAATTGATAGAAAAACTAATATGGATGTTTTGTTTTTCATACATTATTTGTTATTTATATAGTCTTTTTAATTTCCCTAACGTAACGTTTGGAGATGAATCAAAAGGAATTCACTCTAATCGTGGGGTGTATAGGTTTTTTATTCCTGGGAGAAGTTTTATTTATTTAGGTTTTTTTTTAGCATTGTCTAAATATTCTATTAAAAAAAGTAAATTTTGGTTGATTTCTACAATAGCTTTATTTGCGTTTATTGTTTTACACGTAATCAGGCAATATATTTTAATAACATTTGTTATAGGCTTTTTTGTTATTTTCAAAGAGTTGGTTTTATGGAAAAAAATTAGTTTTATTTCGGTAGTTGTCTTGATTGTATCCTATGTATATAGTCGATTACCTTTCTTACAATTATTAGTGAAAATCACTGAGGGTCAGATTGTAAATTCAGGGTCTGAGGATATACGAACAAAAGCTTATAGTTTTTTTTTTACTGAGTTTTCTCCAAATATATTTTCATTTTTATTTGGGAATGGTGTACCTCATTATTCTAGTCCCTACGGTTCTTATTACATACATACCTTAAACTACAAAGGAATTTATATGAGCGATGTCGGGTATGCTCAAGTTTTTGCTCTTTTTGGACTCTTAGGACTTCTTATATTGGTACATTTGTTTTATAAGGTTATAGTTCAAAAAGATATTAAGGTAGAGTGTTCTTTTGCAAAATGGTATATTATTTTTCTTGCGTTTGCAAATGTGTTGTCTGGGTTAGTGCTTTTAAATTCTACAATTCTTACAATTTGTATTGCCTTGTATGTATTAGAGTCTTGCTACAGTTCTCAGAATAATTTAATGATTGAAGTGGATGAAAAATAATAATCAACATGTTTTTTTTAGTATTGGAATTCCGGCTTTTAAATTAGCTTTTTTAAAAGAATGTATTGATAGTGTCTTGGGGCAGTATTATGTCAATTTTGAATTGATTATAGTGAATGATAACTCGCCAGATTCTATTGATGAACTTGTAAATTCTTATGATGATTCTAGAATTAGATATTATAAAAATGAGGTAAACTTTGGTGCAGAGAATGTGGTTGAGAATTGGAATAAATGTTTATCTATTGCTAAAGGAGATTATTTTATTCTATTAGGAGATGACGATGTTTTAGAAAAGAATTATTTGTATGAGTTTCATAAATTAATATTAGAATATCCTAATTTGAATGTGTTTCATTGTCAATCATATATTATTAATGAATTTTCAATTAAAATTGATATAACCTCTTCTTTACCTTCTTATGAAACAACTATAGAGAATATTTGGCATAGAGTTAATTTAGTACGACTTCAATATGTTTCAGATTTTGTATATAAAA
Source organism: Flavicella sp. (assembly GCF_037132785.1). Taxonomy (GTDB): domain Bacteria; phylum Bacteroidota; class Bacteroidia; order Flavobacteriales; family Flavobacteriaceae; genus Flavicella. The sequence goes on from NZ_JBAHZZ010000082.1 coordinate 24,779, forward strand.
GAGAAGAATTTATCAGAGATGGTGGATTTTTCAAGTTGCCTTTGGCTTGGGGGTCTGATGATTTGTCTTCTTATATAGCGATGAAAGACAAGGGTATTGCCCATGTCAATTTGCCGTTGCTATGCTATAGAAAGAGTTCTCTTACGATTTCATCTACATCAGATAATGCCAAACTTAAAATTAAGGCAATTAACAGGCTGCATGATTGGTTGGTTGTTTATTTAGAAGAAACGACGTTAGTAGGTAAGGATAAGGTATTGATGGATAGTATTGTGTCTATGCTCCCAAGTTATACTCAAAAGAAAAAAATACACGCAATGACTAATTCATTTTCGAGTGGAATGTTTAAATATTTAACTTTTTGGTTTTTTAATAGAAAAACATTCAAGATATCAATCTTTGATATAGTATATGCATTTTTGGTTTTTTTGAAGAATAATCATTTATTATTAAATAAATGAAAGATATATATATATACCCTCCATATCCCCCTTTGGATAGAGAGATGATTAGGAATCCCTATGTAGAAAACTTATCCGAAGGATTGTTACATTATTTTAATGTACTTACCTATAGACGGTTCGTTGAAGTTTCGATTATTGACCTCTGTAAATCAGTATTCAAAATGGATATAATATTGTTTAATTGGATTGAGGATTTGGGATACCGTAATAAAGGAGGTGCTCAATTTTTAGTTTTCATTTTGACTTTTATAGTAATGAAGATTCGGAGGGTTAAAATTATTTGGTTTTATCATAATATTCACCCTCATTTAGGAGAGAGTTTTATTTCGAAATTGATTAAAAGAATATTATTTAAATATTCTGATTTAATTATTGTACACTCAACTTTAGCTTATGATTACTGTGATAAAAGAACGAAGTCAAAACTTGTCAATTTAATTCATCCAAACTCCGATATAAATACTAGAAATTTATTGCATAAAAAATCTAATTATGATATTTTTATATGGGGAACAATTGAACCCTATAAAGGGATTGTTCCTTTTTTAGAATTTTTAAAAGACAAAGAGATAATGTATAAAATTAAAGTCATTGGTAGTTGTTCTAATAAAGAGTATTTCAATAAGTTAAAATCTTATGAAACAAATTTGATTTCAATAGAGAATAGATGCCCCTCTTTTGAAGAAATAGAAGATTATATAAATATGTCTGATTTTATTGTTTTTCCATACATATCGAATGCCTTTTCTAGTTCAGGTGCTTTATTCGATACTTTAGCTTTTAAGGGGAATGTAATTGGCCCTAATAAAGGTGTGTTTTCAGATTTATCAAAAATGGATCTTTGTTTTGTTTTTGATACCTATGAGGATATCATTACACATATTCACAATAAAAAAATTATTGATAATAATTTAATTATGGAGTTTGTAAATACTAATACATGGGAGGGGTTTTGTAAGTCAGTATATGGTAATATTATTCATTTATATAGGTGTTAGTTGGTTATGAGTGTGGTTGATGTTATTATTCCAAGTTATAAAAGACCAATATATTTGAGTAGAGCTATAGACAGTGTTCTTTCTCAAACATATTCAAAGGTCAGAGCCATTGTAGTTGATGATAATAATTTTGGAGATGCATTTAGAGAAGAGACTCAAAAGATGATGCAAAAATATATTGGAAACCCAAAAGTGATCTATTTGAAACATGAGGTAAATAAAAATGGCGCAGCAGCTAGGAATACTGGAATAAGATACTCTAAAGCCGATTATATTGCATTTCTAGATGATGATGATTTTTATAAACCGGATAAAATAAGAAATCAAGTAGAAAAAATTAGTAACTTGGATGATACTTGGGGAGGAGTCTGTTGTTTTCATACTAGAAGGTACAAAAATTATACTTTTGCCATCTATTCTGTTAAGGAAAAAGAAAGTGGTAATTATGCTTTTGATTTTTTATCAGGGATAACCAGCACTCCGTCTTCTACACTTTTGGTAAGAAGGTCACTATTTAATACTATTGGATTGTTTGATGAATCTTTTGTGAGGCATCAGGATTTAGAATTCCTTATGAGGTTTTATAGATCTTATAAAATGGCCGTAAGTCCAAATTATGATGTCTATATGCAAACTGAAGGTTTTAGAAATTATCCTAATTCAAAACAAGCATTTCAGATTAAAGCAAAGTTTTTAAAAACTTTTGAGGTTGACATAAGCTCGTTTGATATGAATATGCAGATGAAGATTATGAAAAACCAATGGTTTGAAGTAGCTTGTTTGTTTTTAAAAGAGAAAGACTATAAAAGTGCTAGGGATTTGTTTAATAAGTTTATCTTTGTTGAGGGTGTAATAAAATTTAAAGACATACTGAGAGTCTTATTTTTTCTTATTTCAGGATATTTTCCTCGATTTAAGAAAATAACGAGCTGTTTTCTGGGTTTAACTATATACCGTAAATATTAATGTCTAATAGGAGTACGAATTCACCTTTTATTTTTCAAGTTTCAATCGTTACAGTTGGAATGAACCATTTGTCATATCTAAAAGTTTTGCTTAAATCTATATTTTTAGACCACCCTCCTACTGTTAGTTTTGAGTTTATTTATGTGGATAATTGCTCAATTGATGGGAGTCTTGAATTTGTAAAAAGAAACTATGAAAAAGTTGTATTAATTGAAAATAAAAAAATAAAAGGTTTTGGTGAAAATAATAACATAGGAGTTTTAAAATCATCAGGTAAATATGTTGCAATTATAAATCCTGATATTACTATCTTAAGAGGAAGTATTGATAAACTCTTTGGATTCCTCGAATTAAATGGAGAGGTTGGTATTGTTGCACCTCAATTATTAAATCCTGATTTGTCTATTCAATATTCAGTAAGGAGGTTTATGTCATTAAAAATATTATTTTGGAGATTGGTTACTAAAGGGAAAGATACTTCAAATAATAAAATTATTAAGGCATATCTGTTAAATGGTATAGATGTGTCTAAAACACAACCCGTAGATTGGGCTATTGGAGCTTCGCTTTTTATGACAAAATCATTTTATAATGAATTAAGTGGTTTCGATGAAGATTATTTTTTATATGTAGAAGATGAGGACTTATGCTATAGGTCCTGGGTTAAAAATAAGTCAGTGATATATTTCCCAGAAGCTAAAATGATTCATAACCATCTAAGATTGAGTTCTAAATTGAATAAAACTACTTATCTTCATTTTAAGAGTATGATATTGTTTTTATTTAAAAATGGGTTTTTTATTAAAAATGAACAAAAAACATGAAAATAACAAAAACAAAAATCCCAGAAGTACTTGTTTTCGAGCCGTCAGTGTTTGGTGATGATAGAGGCTATTTTATGGAGACATTTCGCTTAGACGAAATTCAAAAATATATTGGAAATGTAAATTTCGTACAAGATAATGAATCCTTTTCTGAGTATGGAGTATTACGTGGTTTGCATTTTCAAAGACCTCCTTTTACCCAAAGTAAGTTGGTGCGTGTAATGCAAGGAGAGGTTTTAGATGTAGCAGTAGATATTAGGTTAGGATCTCCTACTTATGGAGAGCATGTTTCCGTTTTATTAACGGGGGAAAACAAAAAACAATTATGGGTGCCTCAAGGTTTTGCTCATGGTTTTGTAGTTTTGAGTAAAACAGCTCAATTTGCCTATAAATGTGATAATTATTACAGCCCAGCTCATGAAGCTGGTATTAGCTGGAACGATGCAACATTAAAGATCGATTGGAAATTAGCCTTAGAAGATGTACGCCTTTCAGAAAAAGATAAAACTCAAAGTAAATTGGAAGAAATTAAAACTTTTACCTTTGAGGCTTTTAAGCAAGAAAACGTATATAAATGAAGATATTAGTTACAGGAGCAAACGGTCAATTAGGATCGGAAATAAAAGAAAGGCAAGAAGATTTTCCTAATTGGAATTTTTTGTTTTGTGATGTAAGTGAATTAGATATCACGAATTTAGAAGCAGTAGAAAGTTTTGTTTCTAAAAATGAGATTTCTGCAATTGTGAATTGTGCGGCATACACGGCTGTAGATTTAGCAGAGACTAATATAGAATGTTGTGAGGCTGTAAATGTTATGGGAGCAAAAAATTTGGCCATTGTAGCAGATAAGAATAAAATAAAATACATTCATACTTCTACCGATTTTGTTTTTGATGGACATCATTATTTGCCTTATAAAGAAAAGGATTGTCCTAATCCAATGACGGTGTATGGACGAACAAAATTGCAAGGAGAACAGGAGGTTTTAAATAAATGCCCTAAATCGATTGTCATTAGAACAGCCTGGCTGTATAGCTCTTATGGAGGGAATTTTGTAAAAACGATGCAGCGTTTAGGAAGAGAAAGAGAACAGCTTAATGTGATTTTTGATCAGGTAGGAACGCCTACTTGGGCTGGAGATTTAGCAGGTGTTATTTTAGAAATTATAAGGGAGTTGGAAAAAGGAGGAAGTCAAAAAGGATTGTATCATTATTCCAACGAAGGATTGGCTTCTTGGTATGATTTTGCAGTTGAAATCATGGAACTTTCTAACTTAGATTGCAAGGTGCTTCCTATTGAGACAAAAGAGTATCCGACACCAGCACCTAGACCAGCGTATAGTGTGTTAAATAAATCAAAAATTAAAAATGATTTTGGACTAGAAATTCCACATTGGAAACAGAGTTTGAAAAAATGTATTTTAGCAATACAAAAGTTATAAAAACTGTACACACTAAGTCGTACTAAAATAAAATAAAATGAAAACGATTGCAATAACTGGAGGAGCAGGGTTTATAGGTTCTCATGTAGTACGTCTTTTTGTAAAAAAATACCCAAATTATAAAATTGTAAATATAGACAACCTGACCTATGCAGGGAATCTCGCAAATTTAAAAGACGTAGAGTCAGCTTCAAATTACGAATTCATAAAAGCGGATATTGTAGATGCACAAATGATGTTTGAAGTATTTGAAAAATATAAATTTGATGCTGTAATACATTTAGCAGCGGAATCTCATGTTGATCGATCTATTAGCAATCCAACGGAATTTGTATTTACCAATGTTATCGGAACAGTAAATTTATTAAATTCAGCAAAGAAAATTTGGAAGGGTGATTTTGAAGGTAAATTGTTTTACCATGTTTCAACAGATGAGGTATATGGTTCTCTTGGCAAGGAAGGTATGTTTACGGAAGAAACTAAATACGATCCACACAGCCCTTATTCGGCGTCTAAAGCTAGTTCTGATCATTTTGTAAGAGCCTATTTTGACACCTATGGTTTACCTTCATTAATTTCTAACTGTTCTAATAATTATGGCTCTTTTCAGTTTCCTGAAAAATTAATTCCTTTGTTTATCAATAATATTAAAAAAAACTTACCACTTCCTGTTTATGGAAAGGGAGAAAATATTAGAGATTGGTTATGGGTAGAAGATCATGCACGTGCTATTGATAGTATCTTTCATAAAGGAAAGCTTGGTGCAACCTATAATATTGGTGGGCATAACGAATGGACGAATATAGACTTGATCAAAGTGCTGTGTTCCATTTTAGATAAAAAATTAGACAGAGAATCTGGAGCCTCAGAAAAGTTAATTACCTATGTGAAAGATAGAGCGGGTCATGATTTGCGTTATGCAATTGATGCGACAAAATTACAAGATGAATTAGACTGGGTTCCTAGTTTACAGTTTAAAGAAGGGCTTGAAAAGACGATTGATTGGTATTTGGAAAATGAAAACTGGATGGAAAATATTACCAGTGGTAATTATCAAGAATATTACGATAAACAATATAATGAACGTTAGGTTTTGCCTAGCAAGTTAAAAATTTTATATGAAAGGAATTATTTTAGCAGGAGGATCTGGCACAAGATTATATCCCATAACCAAAGGAATATCGAAGCAACTGTTGCCAATTTTCGACAAACCTATGATTTATTATCCCTTAAGCACTTTGATGCTGGCAGGCATTAAAGAGGTTTTAATCATTTCAACACCTCAAGATACTCCGTTATTTGAAAATTTGTTAGGAGATGGTTCTCAGTGGGGGATAAAGCTTTTTTATAAAGTACAGCCATCGCCAGATGGTTTGGCTCAGGCATTTATATTAGGGGAAGATTTTATTGGAGGGGATGATGTTTGTTTGGTGCTCGGCGATAATATATTTTATGGACAAGGGTTTTCAGGGCAATTAAAGTCGGCTGTGGATACAGTGAAAAATGAAAAAAAGGCCTGTATTTTTGGGTATTATGTAACAGATGCTGAACGTTATGGAGTAGCAGAGTTTGATACGCAAGGAAATGTAATAAGTATAGAAGAGAAACCAGAAAAACCAAAGTCAGATTATGCGGTGGTTGGCTTGTATTTTTATCCTAATTCAGTAGTTGAGATTGCTAAAAATACAAAACCGTCACAACGGGGAGAATTAGAAATTACTTCTGTAAATCTAAATTATTTAAAGCAAGACAATTTAAAAATGAGCTTATTGGGTCGTGGTTTTTCTTGGTTAGATACAGGTACTCACCAATCCTTGCTAGAAGCTTCTAATTATATTGAAACGATTCAAAATAGACAAGGGTTAATGGTGTCCTGTTTAGAGGAAATAGCATGGAGGAAAGGTTGGATTTCTGACAAAGACTTGCAAAACCTCGGAGAGTCCTTAAAAAAGAATCATTATGGAAAATATTTACTTAGGCTATTAAAGTAAATTATGTCTAAATAAGAAGTCGGAGTTCGATTACTGAAGTTAATTTATTTACCTTTGTCTAGGATAGGCAACTTCAGGATTTACAGACTGTATAATTGACTATTTTTTGTGTACTATTAAGTAATTTTAATTAATGTATGTTACAAGGGAAATCTAAATATGTACCACTTTTATCTGCAATTGTGGATGTGATATTGATGATTTTTGCATTTTTTGTAGCCAAGAAAATTGTTTTTGAAGGTGTCCTTCCTGAAAAAAACTTTTATGGAATCGCAGGTCTTGGCTGTGTGATTTTATGGGTGGTTATTGCACTTAAAATGAAGTTATATGAGTTACCTAGAATTATATATGCTCATAAAGTTCTGTCTAGGAATATCTTAGCTGTTGTCGTGTATGCGTTTTTAAGTGGAGGTCTTATTTTCTTTATTACAGATTGTAAATATTCTCGGATGTTTTTAACTATGATTATTGTTGCTTTTTTTGGTTTTATTTTACTATGGAGGATTGTAATTATATTCTTTTTAAAACGCTATCGTAGAAGTGGGTATAATTATAGAAAAATCTTATTAGTGGGTTTCAATGATAATATGTGTAGTTTGATTAAAAAGGTGTATTTGAACCCTAACTATGGTTTTCAGATTGTAGGATTATTTACTGATAGAAAAGTAGATAAAAATATTGAAAAGTACCATATTGGGAAAATATCTGAAGTTTTTAACTTTTTAAAGTCAGAGAAATTAGATGAGATTGTTGTTTCTTTGGAGCGTAAAGATCCTGCGTTTATCATTGATTTGTTGCAATATGCCGATAATAATTTAGTTCGGGTTAAAATCATACCTGAATTCTCAGAATATCTATTTCAGAGTTTTGTTATTGAGTATATTGAAAATATCCCGATCCTACAGACAAGAAAAGAACCTTTACAAAGTTTGGTTAACCGAATGTTTAAAAGAGTATTTGATTTTGTGTTTTCTTTAGGGGTTATACTATTTGTGTTTTCATGGTTGTTTCCATTGATTGCTTTGATTATAAAAGCAACAAGTAAAGGGCCTGTGTTTTTTGTGCAAGAAAGAACAGGGAAAGATGGAGTATCTTTTAAATGTTTTAAATTTAGGTCGATGACCGTAAATAGTCGTTCAGACAAGTTACAAGCAACACGTTATGACCATAGAATTACCTCTTTTGGTGCATTTATGAGAAGAACGAGTATTGATGAATTGCCTCAAATACTAAATGTATTGTTAAATCAAATGTCATTGGTTGGACCTCGGCCACATATGTTAAAGCATACAGATGAATATAGATTGTTGGTGGATAAGTTTATGGTACGCCACTTTGCTAAACCAGGCATTACAGGCTGGGCACAAATAAACGGCTTTAGAGGAGAAACAAAAATGGTAAAAGATATGGAAAACCGTGCAAAATATGATATTTGGTATATAGAGAATTGGAGTTTTTTACTTGATATGAAAATTGTTTTTTCTACGGTTTTGCATATGTTCTATAAGAAAGATAAAAAGGCATATTGAAATTTTATTTTGATTGGGTTTTGAAAATTGCTTAATTTAGGTAGTGTTAATTTCCGAAAACAAACACTTTAGGACACTAAACTCAGTTGATTTATCGAAGTGTCATTGAAAGTCCATTGTGGTTTATCTATCGAGCCACGCTCAAATAACAGCTTATTTAGGCTGTTTTTTTTTAAAAACGACCATTATTTTTTCGAATTTTTGTTTAAAAAACCTTACTTTTGAAACACCTCTAATACGTTATTTAAATGGTATAAAGGGATAGGAATACTGTTTAATCATATAAGAAAAAACTAGATGAAAAAAAATTTTGCTCTTGTAGGAGCAGCTGGTTATGTTGCACCAAGGCATTTAAAAGCTATTAAAGATGTAGGAGGTAATTTAGTAGCGGCTTTAGATAAAAATGATAGTGTTGGTGTTCTGGATAGTTATTTTCCTGAAACTTCTTTTTTTATTGAATACGAACGCTTTGATAGACATATTGAAAAGCAGAAAAGAGAAAATAATATTCAATTGGACTATGTAAGTATTTGTACACCTAATTATTTACACGATGCTCATATTCGTATGGCCTTACGAACAGGGGCTCATGCTATTTGTGAAAAACCACTTGTATTGAATCCTTGGAATCTAGATGCACTTTTGGATATTGAAAAAGAAACAGGAAAAAAAGTATATACAATTTTACAATTGCGTTTGCATCAAAGTATTATTGAGTTAAAAGAAAAAATTGCTACAGGCCCAAAGGATAAGGTCTACGACGTAGATCTTACTTATTTAACTTCTCGTGGAAACTGGTATTATGCATCTTGGAAAGGATCTGTTGAGAAATCTGGAGGTATTGCTTCAAACATTGGAGTGCATTTTTATGATATGTTATCTTGGGTATTTGGTGATTTAAAAGAAAATACGGTGCATTTGCATAGTCACGATAGAGCTTCTGGGTATTTGGAGTTTACACAAGCACGTGTAAAATGGTTTTTATCCATTGATTATGACGCTTTGCCAAACGAAGTAAAAGAAAAAGGACAGCACACCTATAGATCTATTACTGTAGATGGGGAGGAAATTGAGTTTAGCGGTGGATTTACAGAATTGCATACAAAAAGTTATCAAGATATACTGGCAGGTAATGGCTTTGGATTAGAAGATGCTAGGCAGTCAATTGAAATTGTACAAACCATTAGAAATGCAAAAATCAGTAAACAAGAAGAGGGGAAATTTCACGAATTTGTAAATTTACCTGTTTCTAAACATCCGTTTAATAGAAGTTAAGCTAAAAGGACTAATGATTTATGTTTGTAAACTTAAAATAGTATCTTGTTGCAGATAAATATGAAAAAATAAAATCATGAAAATAGGAATTACGTTTAGTGCTTTCGATTTGTTGCATGCAGGGCATATTACAATGCTAGAAGATGCGAAAAGACAGTGCGATTATTTGATATGTGGAATTCAAACAGACCCAACTTTAGATAGACCAGAAAAAAACAGACCTGTGCAATCTGTGGTTGAAAGATATATTCAATTGAAGGGTTGCAAGTTTGTAGATGAGATTGTTCCTTATGCTACAGAGCAAGATTTGGAGGATATATTGCGATCATTTAAATTGAATGTCCGTATTATCGGTGAAGAATATGCAAATAAAAAATTTACAGGAAGAGAATACTGTGAAGAAAAAGGAATTCAATTATATTTTAACAAAAGAGAACATAGATTTTCAAGTAGTGGACTGCGTAGAGAAGTACATATTAAGGAAAAATTAAGAGAAAAATAGACTTAGAAACAGCCCCTTTTTAGAGGGGTTGTTGTATTTGTATGGTAGTTGCAATATTTGCAAATGTTGAATTTAAAGCTTGTGCCATTTAAATGTTCCGAGTTAGTCATTTAATTTCTGTATCTTAGTGTCATTAAATATAACAGATATGGATGTTTTTCAAGGTCAAAATATACTGAGTTTTATAAAAGAACTACCAAATGATGAAGCTTGTAAGGCTTATTTAGCCAAAATAAAATGGTCTGAAGGTTTTATATGTAGT
>NZ_JBAHZZ010000166.1:0-6810 GCF_037132785.1 Flavicella sp.
TTTGGCTAAATAAGCTTTACATGATTCATCATTTGGCAGTTCTTTTATAAAACTCAGTATATTTTGACCTTGAAAAACATCCATATCTGTTATATTTAAGGACACTAAGATACAGAAACTAAATGACTAACTCAGTAAATATATATCCTATTGATACTTCTCAGCATAAATTTTATTCGCCATTACTTTTCCTAACTCCACACCCCATTGGTCGAAACTATAGATGTTCCAAATAATTCCTTGTACAAATATCTTGTGTTCATACATTGAAACTAACTTCCCTAAAGAAGCAGGAGTTAATTTTTTAATCAAAATAGAATTACTAGGCTTATTACCAGCAAAAACCTTAAAAGGAATTACACTTTCACATGTTTTTCCTTCAGCAATTACTTCTTCTTTAGTTTTACCATTACACAAAGCTTCTTGCTGACCGTAGTAATTTGACATCAATTTATTATGATGTTCTTCTTTACCATAAAGGGACTCCTCATACCCAATAAAATCACATGGAATTAATTTTGTTCCTTGATGTACCAATTGCATAAATGCATGTTGCATATTTGTTCCTGTACTTCCCCAAACTATGGTTCCTGTTTGATAATCAATTGTATCTCCATTTCGATCTACACTTTTACCATTACTTTCCATAATTGCCTGTTGTAGATAAGGAGACAATTTTTCTAAATATTGAGAATAAGGTAAAATAGCCTCTGTTTCTGCTCCATAGAAATTATTATACCAAACACTTAACAATGCCAAAATTACAGGAATATTTTCTTTGAAATCTGCAGTTTCAAAATGAGTATCCATTTCTTCAGCCCCTGCAAGTAAAGCTTTAAAATTATCAAACCCTACAGCCAAACTAATAGACAAGCCTACAGCGCTCCATAAAGAGAAACGCCCACCTACCCAGTTCCACATCGTAAACACATTTGCAGCGTCAACACCAAAATCGGTAACCGCAGCTAAGTTAGTAGAAACGGCAACAAAATGTTTTGCGATATCCGCTTCGGTTGCGGACTCTAAGAACCAACTTTTGATTGTTTCTGAATTTGTAATTGTCTCTTGTGTTGTAAATGTTTTAGAAACGATCAAAAATAAAGTTGTCTCAGGGTTTAACGTTTTTATAACCTCAGAAACGTGATCTCCGTCTACATTAGACACAAAATGAACATGCAGTGGAGTTTTGTAATATTTAAGAGCATCTACAACCATTTGAGGTCCTAAATCAGAACCACCTATACCAATATTTACTACATCAGTAATCGATTTTCCAGTATATCCTTTCCAAGCTCCAGAAACCACTTTATTTGTAAACGCCTCAATCTTGCTTAAAGTTGCTTGAACATCTTTCACTACATTCTCTCCTTCCACATTAACTTTTTTATCAACTTTACATCGTAGTGCAGTATGTAAAACCTCTCTACCTTCCGTCGCGTTAATTTTAGCTCCACGAAAACAACTAGAAATAGCTCCTTTTAAATCAACTTCATTTGCCAGCTCTACTAACAATTTCATTGTAGTAGCATCAATTCTGTTTTTTGAAAAGTCGATATTAAAATCGTTATTCACTATAGAAAACTCTTCTTTTCGATTGCTATTCTCCGAAAATAATTCTCTTAAATGCACTTCTTTTGTGTCATTATAATGTTTTGTTAACTTTTTCCATGATTGAGTCTTCGATGGATTTACATTTTTTAACGCCATAACTTTTAGTTTAACTTTTTCGTGATTTTTAATTTTCAAACTTTATATCGTCCAACTCTTGTTTTACCAACTGAACAAATTCGAGATAATGAGGTATTATTGTTTTTTTCATCGGCTCTGCCGCTGGTAATTTTTGTTTTAAAGGATCTACTTGAACTCCGTTTTTCCAAAAACGATAACAAACGTGTGGTCCCGAAGTATTTCCTGTCATTCCAACAGTTCCAATAACCTGTCCTTGTTTTACATATTCTCCTACTTTTACTTTTCGTTTTTTCATATGTAGATACTGCGTTGAGTAAGTAGAATTATGTCTAATTTTCACATAATTCCCATTCCCTCCTTTGTACCTAGATTCAATTACTCTTCCATTTGCTGTACTCATAATTGGACTTCCTACAGGAGCAGCAAAATCTGTTCCTTTATGAGGTCTTACTCTACCATAATAAGCAATTTTTCGCTTGAGATTATAACGAGAAGAAATTCTACTAAATTTCAAAGGTGCTTTTAAAAAGGCACGTCTAAGATGATTTGCATTATCATCGTAATATTCTTCAATTTGCATTATTGAATCTGCTATATAATTAAAAGCATAAAATTCTTTTCCTGCATGTTCAAAATAAGCAGCTTTTATTTTTCCGATTCCAGCAGGAATGGTATCATCAATAAATTTTTGTTCGTAAATAACCTTAAATTTGTCGTTTTTTTGCAACCTAAAAAAATCGATTGTCCAAGCATATATATCTGCCATATTATTTGCTAAAACAGCATTTGCTCCTTGTTTACTAAGAGCTTCAGATAAAGAACTGGTAATAATCCCATGTCCCTTTTTTAAGACAATCGTTACTTTTTTCTTTACTTTTTTTGCTGTAATAATAGAATCCTTAAAATCTACAACGGTATAATCAATTAGATTCTTTTCGTAAATAAACACCTGTGCTGTTCCTATAGAATCTTTTTTAGCCAAAATGGTATATGGTTTTCCAGTACGCAAGCGACGCACATCAAAAACACTTTTAATTTCTTTTGAAATTTCTAAAATTTTCGAATACCAAATATGATGACGATCTAAGATTTCGCCAAAGGTCTCGTCTAGATTAATAGTATCATTAATCACTATATAATTATCTAAGTTATATCCAAACTTAATATTGGGTTTACTTATAACTTCAACTAGCTCTGGTTCCTTGGGTTTCTCGCCATCATCGGCACATGAAATATACAAGAATAAAAACATCAAAAATAAAAACGAAAATCTCAATTGGGTAACTTTTTAGTAAGCTACAAATTTACAAATTTTCTAATTATTTTTAAGGAAAAGAATGTGACAATCCTTTATAACTTGTCAAATCCATTTTTAATGAACCTATAGCCAAAGCTGCATTTATTCGAATGGGAATTTTATTCTTATCTGCAGATACCCAAATAGTTAAACTCTCTTCTTCTTTAAATATTCTTCCTTTCTGTACATAGGGACGAAATTTATAACAAGGTATATCTCCAAATTTAGACTTAATTACCTCATTTCCTAAGAATACCAGCTTAAAAGGAAACACTTCTGCATCAAAAAATATGTCTAAATAAATAAAGTTACCAACAGACATAGTATCTATTTTTGTACTTCTAATTTTATAAAAAGCAGACATTAAATCTTGAATATCACCTATAGTATACTCTTTCGTAGTATTGAGCTTGTGATCTTCTACTCTAGCAGTCTTTTTAAGATGATCAAAATAAACATCTCTGTTAATCTTATAACCTCCTTCATTGACTCTTCTAACAAAATGATTTGGTATTAAAGTAGACTTGTCTACATAAGACTCATATTGGTCTTCTACCTTAAAGAAAAGACTTGCCAGTCCAGAAGTCCAACCTTTCCCAACAAAATGATAATCAGTTTCAGTCTCAGAAACGGACAAAGTTGCATACCCTGCATTCAATAACCCGTAGTGAATTCTATATTTTACTTCTTCTCCATCTTGAAATATTTTTTCTAAACTTTGAGCAATAGAGCAAAACCCAATTAAAAAAAAGAAAATGAGTAATATTTTATTCATAGAAAAATAATATTTACATAAATAGAGACAATTACTATGTCAAATTAAAAAGACCTAACGAAGTTACCGCTAAGCCTTATAAAGATATAAATTTTGTCATTAAGAAAACCTCAAAGTTATATTATGCTGCTAATATCGATTACTTTCTCTATCTGAGGTGCATATTTTTTTATTGAAGCTTCAACTCCATTTCTCAATGTCATTTGATTGATGGAGCAACCTACACAAGTTCCTGCCAACTTAACTTTTACAACATTATCTATTATAGAAACTAAGGAAATATTTCCACCATCAGAAATCAAAAAAGGACGTATTTCATCTAATGCTTTTTCTATAGTTGCTGTTAATTCTTGTGAATCCATTATTATAATTTTATTTTAAAATTAATCTCTCTTATTTCTTTGGAGAACATCCACTCATTGTTGTAATCTTTACTACCTCTGTTTCAGGCAACTCTTCATTGCGAATTAACAGTTGAGTCAACATATTCTTCGTAATTTCATTAAAGGCTTTTTCTAAAACCGTGTTTTCTTGTAATGCTACAGGACGACCGATATCTCCCGCTTCTCTAATACTTTGTACTAACGGAATTTCACCAATAAAAGCAGTATTAATATCTTCTGCCAAGTTTTTAGCGCCATCTTGTCCAAAGATATAATATTTATTCTCAGGAAGCTCCTCAGGAGAGAAATAACTCATGTTTTCTACAATCCCTAAAACAGGTACTTTGATGTTTTTTTGTTGAAACATAGCTACCCCTTTCTTTGCATCAGCCAAAGCAATATTTTGTGGAGTACTGACCACAACAGCGCCTGTTAACGGTAATGCTTGAACAATAGACAAATGAATATCTCCTGTTCCTGGAGGCAAGTCTATTAACAAAAAATCTAACTCTCCCCAATCCGCATCAAAAATCATTTGATTCAATGCTTTCGAAGCCATTGGTCCTCTCCAGATTACAGCTTCATTTGGATTTGTAAAGAAACCTAAGGACAATAATTTCACTCCATAATTCTCAACAGGCTTCATTTTTGATCTACCATCAACTTTTACCGAGATTGGTTTTTCTTGAGCCACGTCAAACATCAAATGCATAGAAGGGCCATAAACATCAGCATCTAAAACACCTACTTTAAATCCCATTTTAGCCAACGAAACAGCAGTATTAGCGGTAATTGTAGATTTACCGACTCCTCCTTTGCCAGAAGCAATGGCAATTATATTTTGAACACCTGGTAATTTCTTTCCTTTAATTAAATTTGGATTTTCTTCTTTCTCAGTAGTTTTCTCAATAGCTTTTGTAGATACATTTACTTTTATAACAGCTTTGTCAGAAACATTTTCAATAATCACTTTTGCTATTTCTGTTTCTATTTTTTTCTTAGCCTGTAATGTAGGGTTTCCAATTTCAACATCAACAACAACTTCTTCTCCAAAAATAACGATGTTTTTTATATTGTTATTTTCTATCAAACTCTTCCCTTCTCCAGACTCTGTAATCGTTTCTAAAACCTTTTGTATATCCTCTTTAAGAATGCTCATATTTCTAAAATTTTATGAATGCAAAGATAACTTGAAATCTTTAAAAAAAAGCTTAATTCTAACTATTCTTCAATTGTCTATCGATATCCAATATTTGATAACTGCCATTGCTTAATCGAAATTGATATCCAGCAGATTTAAATCTAATTCGGTATTCGGATCCCAAAACACAAGGTCAAAATTTTGGATTTCCAACGCTTCAACCATAACTCCTTCACTCTCTAACAACTGCTGCATCAAGTTTGTACCTTCAAAATGATGTTTTCCCGTCAACAACCCTTTTCTATTCACTACACGATGTGCAGGAATATCGATATTTCCATGTGAAGCATTCATGGCCCAGCCAACCATACGAGCAGAACTTGCAGCTCCTAAACACTTCGCAACGGCACCATAACTCGTAACTCTTCCGTAAGGTATTTGTTTCACAACTTCGTAACACTGCTGAAAAAAATTTAAATTTTTCATTTATTTAGTAAAAACCAATTCGTTTTCAGAAAGCAAATCTTCATTATTAAACCTCAAAAACAATTGAGCGACCGCTATGGTATCTTTTTCACAATAAGTCGCAATTCTTTCTATATTATTATCTTCATAATAAACCTTAGCAACCTGACTTCCATCAATATCATCTTTAGGAGAGGGAATCTCTAAAATTGTAGTTAACAGCTTTAATGAGGTATAATGTTTAAAATCTCCAAACTTCCATAGCTCCAAAGTATCTAAATGAGGAACCTCCCAAGGCTTTTTCCCAAATAAATTTAATTTTGGAGGTAAAGAAATACGATTAATAATCATCCTTCTTGCAATAAACGGAAAATCAAACTCCTTTCCATTATGACCACATAAAAGATGATGCTTACCGCTAAAATGTTTTTCCAGTAAACCTTTAAAATTATTCAAAAGCAACTTCTCGTCATCTCCGTAGAACGATTTCACTCTAAAAGTACGCTCATTTCCCTGAAGCACAAAATACCCTACCGAGATACAGACAATCTTTCCAAACTCTGCCCAGATACCTGCTTTCGAATAAAACTTTTCAACAGGAATTTCTATGTCGATAGACGTTTTAGCCTTTCTTTGATAATTTGTTTTTAGAGCAAACAGTTCTTTTTTAATTTCAGAGAGATTCTCGAAATTTTCAACTTCTGGAACTGTTTCTATATCTAAAAACAGCACATTCTCTTTTGATATGGTCATATTCATAAGCTCTTTTTATCTTAAATCTACGAATTTACATCCTTTCAACAAAAAGTAAGACCGTTGCGTAATGCTCTTTTCAGTTTTAGATTTCAATTTTGACTTTTTAAATCTAAAATTTATATATTTTTTTCTTATTTTCATTAGTTATGTTAGTTATGGATCTCTTTTTTGGTTCATTTTCCTTTAGTTTTTAGAATTCGTGGCAATTATCCTTGGACTTCTATATAAATTGTAACAAATAGCTTCCATCAAATTTTGAGTATGCATTTTTTCCATACCTCTGTACCTTGCAACTCCACCTTTA
>NZ_JBAHZZ010000183.1:0-7856 GCF_037132785.1 Flavicella sp.
ACTAAAGGAAAATGAACCAAAAAATAGATCCATAACTAACATAAACAATGAAAATAAGAAAAAAAAATATAAATTTTAGATTTAAAAAGTCAAAATTGAAATCTAAAAATGAAAAGAGCATTATGCAACGGTCTTAATATATGCATGGCCAAGGGTTACGGTTCTATTTTATATTGAAATATAAAGGATAGAGAAACTAATTTAATCAATCATTTTGATGTTTCTTTGGTTATAAGCTTATGTTTGATAGCAAAATCGAAGGATTTTGTTGTATAATTCAAAGACAATTTGAGTCACGAATTAACCTCTCTCATTTTATCTTTTTATAGTCGTTTAGGACGAAACCACTAAAAAGCTTGTAGTTTTTATGATAAAAATCAGTTTATTTTTTTAATTGATTGATGTATTTCCCAACAACAATTGCAGTAATAATTACATTATACATTTGCCCTAACAAGCCTATTAATATCGTTACTTTTTGGGCAAATGGAGAAACAGGGGAAATATCTCCATAGCCGATAGATAAAAGTGTAATATAACTGAAGTACATAAAGCTGTCATTGAGGTTTTCTCTTAACATAAATGCTTCTTGATTTCCAAGAAAAGAACCAGGAACGGTTAACTCTATTGATATAAAGAAAAAATAACCGATTAGACCTATAGAGACATACCCACTTATCAAACCAAAAATAATATTGGAACTAATTCTTTGAGAATCCCATACCTGTTTTATAATCTCAATCGTAACAAACACATAAAAAAGAAAGTTGATTACCGTTCTAAAAATGGTGATTTCATCATCATAACCAGAAGTTGTTAATTTACAAACAAACAACAAACCGCTTAGAAATAACAAGCCAACAAATCCCAAAAATTTAATTCGATGTCTCGACATCAAAATCAAACCAGCAGATATATTGACAATAAATGTTATCGGGAATAAAACTGTTTCATACCAATCACCAGTAGCAATAATTGACCCAAATAATATAAACATTTGACTAACAAAGAAAATCTCAAAACGATAAGGATGCAGTCTTTTAAATTCCATATTAGTCTAATAGCTTTTCATTAAACACATAGCCTTTATAACTTACTTTATACAATAAACTATAAAAAGCAGGGATAAAAAGTAATGTTACCACAGTACCAAATAACAAACCAACCATTATGGTTACTGCCATTGGCTCCCACATCGCTCCCCCTCCAAGGTACAATGGGACAAGTCCTAATACCGTAGTAAAAGTTGCCAATACGATAGGTCTAAATCTTTGTAAACAAGCAGCTATAATTGCATCTTGTGGTGTCTTTTTAAGTACATTTTCTTCAATTTCTATCCTATCTACCAGAACGATAGCATTATTGATAACAATACCCGCTAATGAAATTACCCCTAAGAAAGCCATAAAACCAAAAGGCACATTAAAAATCAATAAGCCTAATACCATACCAATTACTCCCAAAGGAATAGTACATACTATCATAGTCATTTTCCTAAAGGAATTAAATTGAATAATCAAAAGCATCACTATAATAAAAGCAGACATTGGTAAATAAGCGGTTACAGCCCCCATATTTTCTGCACTATTTTCCGCATCACCTCCTAATGAATAGTAATATCCATCTCCCCAAATTTCTTTTTGCTCTTCTAGCCATGGTTTTAAATCAGATACTATTTTATTTGCATTTCCATCTTCAGTCAATTCACTCTGAATAATAATGGTACGTGTTAAATTCAATCTTTTAATATTTGTATACTGCCATTCTGGAGTAATTTTAGCTACCTGTGATAAAGGAACAGAATTACCAGAATTTTGAGAATACACATTTAAAGTTTCTAAAGAAGCTAATGATTGCTCTTTACTTTTACTACTTAACATTAAAATAGGAATTGAATTATCTCCTTCTCTGTATTCTCCAGCTCTAAACCCATCCAAAACAGTTTGTAATGAGGTAGCAATATCCTGATTTGTGACACCTGCTAATTGAGCTTTATTTTGGTCGATATCAATTACAAACTTTTTTCCTTTAGGTCCCCAATCATCTTTGATGTTTTTTGTTCCATCAAAAGAAAACAACTTCGCTTTGATAGACTCTGAAATATTTGATAATTTATCTGGATCATATCCTGATACTTTTATTTCAATAGGAACTCCTCCTCCACCTGAACCAAGCAGACTAACTTTTATATCTGCATTTGGATATGTTTTATAACAATAAGTATCCAATGCTTTAATCATAGGTAAATTCACTGTATAATTAGATGTATTCACCAGTATATGTGCATAATTAGAGTTCGGCTCTTCTGTAGAGTATCCAAGATCATATGAAGAAGGACCTGAACCGATAAAACTAGACCAATCTACAACACCATCAGGATTTGTCTTATTCACTTTTAAGTTTTCTGCGATATACTTTTCAATAGATAAAACTGTTTCTGTAGTAGATTCAATTTTTGTTCCTTGCGGCAAGTTGATGTCAATAGTAATCATATTTCTATCACTGTCTGGAAAAAACAATACATCCAATAATCCGAATCCAAAAAAGGACAACACCAATAAAACTACAACGCTTGCTAAAACAGATTTTTTCCAATTCAACGCGATAAGAATCATATCTTTATAAGCTGTTTTCATTGTAATAATAAGCTTATCCAAAAAACCTAATTCATCTTTATTCTTTTTCTCTATTTTTAAAAAGAAAACACAAAATAAGGTTATCACACTCAATGATATAACCCAAGAACACAACAAAGCAATTGTAATCACAACAAATATAGGTCCCATAATATCACCCATTGTTGACTCAGCTAAATAAAAGGCTAAAAATGCTGCAGAAGTAGTTAGAGTAGATATCAACAAAGGCATAAACAATTCATCGCAAGAATCAATCGCAGCTTTCTTAACAGGTATCCCCTCTTCCATCTTTACCATAATTGACTCTGCAACTACTATAGCATTATCTACCATCATTCCCAAAGCCATAATCAAAGCTGCAAGTGAAATCTGATTCAATCCTATGTCTAAAACTCCCATTACCATAATGGTAGCAATAGTTACAATCGGAATCAAACTAGCAATAACCAAACCTGTTCTGAGCCCCAAAAATATAAGCATCACAGCCAATACAATTCCAATCGCTTGTATTAAATTACTCATAAAACCGTCTATCTTTAAGTCTATATAAGTATCGATAGATGACAGTCTTTGTACAGATAACCCAACAGGAAATTTAGAATTATACCTTGCCAAAACTTGATCAATTTCTTTCCCTAGCTTGATTACATTACGCCCTTCTTTTAAAGATACATGAAGAGAAATTGCATCTTTTCCATTTACCCGCACAATTTGTTTTGGCGGATATATATACCCTTTCTCAACAGTTGTAATATCTTCTAAAGCTACTACTTGTACTTTATTTCCAACAGGTATCAACATACGTTTGATATCTTCAATAGAGTTAAAGTTTCCTGTAGGCTCTAAAATAATCCTTTCTTCCTCTATATTGATTTCACCACCAGAATTAAGAATGTTTGTACTTGTAATTATATTTTTTAAACTACTAGATGTCAATCCATAAGATTTTAACCTAGCATTGTCAAACTTAACAAAAACACGTTCTTCCTGATCTCCATTAATTTCAACTTTTGCAGCAGCATCCAATTTTATCAAGTCATCTCTTAAATCATCGGCATATTCTTTAATTTCTTTATAAGAGTATCCATCACTAGTAATTCCAACAGCAATACCAAATACTTCCCCGATACCATCATCATCTAAAAATGGCTTTACTCCGCTAGGAAGACCTTCAATTGAAGAAAGTTTCCTGCGTAATCTATCCCAAATTTCTTGTAAATCTTCAGGTTTAATTTCCATTTTTAGCTCAACAGTAACAACAGAAAGTCCTGATCGAGAGGTACTGGTCACTTCTTTTAATTCTGGTAATTCTTGAGCAATTTTTTCAATTTTATCAGTAACAAGATCTTCAATCCTTTCAGGAGAAGCTCCTGGGAAATTAGTTACAATCGTCGCTACACGAATAGTATATGGAGGCATACTATCTCTGGATAAACTCATATACCCAATCACTCCCATTAGCATTACAACTGCTAATATACTAAGAACTACTCTGTTTTTCTCTATTGAGAATTTAGCAAAATTCATATTTATCCTATATTAAAGTGTCTTAATCTAACTTAACTCTTTGACCGTTCAAAAGTGACTGTAATCCCGCTGTGGCAATTTTATCTCCTTCAACCAAGCCTTCTTTAACAATAAAACCATCTACTGTTAATTCGCCAATCGTTATCGTTTTTTTTCTAACAGTACCAACTTTATCATCTTTAGATTCAATGACAAATACAAAATTTCCATCCCCATTTTCACCAACAGATTTTACAGGAATAATTAAAGTATTAGGATTACTAACACCAATACTTTTAGAAAACATAAATGCAACATCAACTGTCATTCCTGATTTTATATTTTTTGTTCCATCAATGACATCAATTTTCACAGGGTAAGAAGCTGAATTTTCATTAGCAATAGGAGATATTTCTATTATTTCCCCTTTGAATTTCTTTCCTTCAATTGAAGAAAATGTCAATGTTGTTTCCATTCCTAAAAACACCATATTTATAACATTCTCAGGAATTCCAACCATAATGTCTGTTTTTAAACCGGCATTTAAAACTCCGATTATCTGACCTGCCGATGCATTTTCATTCAACTCTGCAATTTTAGAAGCAATAACTCCATCTTTAGCAGCATAGATATATCCATAATTAATTTGAGATTTTTGAATACTAATATTTCTCTTAGAAGATTCGTATTTATCTAAATTTGATTGGTAATTATTTTTTGCCATTTCATAATCACTTAATGAATTACTTCCTTTCGCATATAGAGTCTTAATTCTTTCCAGATTAGATATTGACATATTTTTAGCAGATCTTGCACTACTTAAAGCAGATATCGCTTGTTCATAAGCTAGTTTAGCTTGAACATTATCTAACTTTGCCAATAGATCTCCTTTTTTAACTTTCATCCCAACAGCTATATTAAGTTCCGTAATGATTCCACTACTTCTAAAACTCAAATCTATCTGATCACTAGCTTTTGCAATTCCACTATACTCACGTACTCTTTGTTGGTTAACTGTTCCAACAACCTCATAACGAATTGGGCGTAAAACTTCTTTCTTTTCGGCTACTTTTTCTTTACATGATTGCAGTATAAAACCTATCGAAATAGCAATTGCTACTTTATATATCTTCATGGTATTATTGTTTTTTATTTAATAAATAATTTTGAGCACGTTCCATAAAATCTTTATTCTTTTCAGTAGAACTAACCAAAAAGAAATGTCCAACTACTCTTTCTAGTTGAATAGTAGTTAATAGATATCCATAATTTGCTGTGGCACTCCCTAATTGAGCCTGCAAATAATTAGATTGAGCATCAATCAATTGAATTACTGGTATAGCACCGTTTTTATAGGCTGTTTGTGTTAATTCTAAACTTTCTTTTGCTGTTTCTTCAGCAGTTTTAGAAATTCTAATGTTTACTATTTGAGTTGCCAATTCAGAAACGATATCATTTACGTTTTTAGAAATTTGAAGATTTGCATTTTCTTGATTTATCATCAATTGTTCCTGCTGTATCTTAGCAGATTTCCTCTCTAAGGTTCTTGAATTTTGTTGAAAAAGAGGTAACGATAAATTTACCCCTACATTATACGAACCATCAGGAATATCATATCCTTCAATTGCCACCACTCCTACTCCAGATCTATTAAAGGTATAATTGTATTGTCCTCGCAAGGATATCGTTGGTGAAAATCGTCCTGCATTATTTAAACGATACTTTCGTTTTACAGCTTTAATATTATACGCCAAGTTCTTTAATTCGGGCGCATTTAATTTTGCCTCCAAAACAAGAAATTCTAACAACTGTGGTTGTAACATAGGATCATCAATAAATTCTGATAACTTCTTAAAATTATAATTATTAAACAAACCTTTGCTAATTTCCGCATCATCAATATCAATTTTAGTATTGATTGGTCTATTTATCAGTGCATTTAATTCATTAAAAGATAATTTCAAATCATTCGCTGCTTCTATTAAACTTTGTGTATCCTGAGCTAACTGACTCTTAAAACGTAATACATCAGATTTTCCAGAAGCTCCTTCTTCAAAATTCTGTCTAGCTAACTCCAAATTTAACTTGGTAACTTGTAAGTTTTGATTTTGAATATTGACATTTGTTTTTAAAATCAACGAATTAAAATATACTAAAGACGCTTGAAGTAACAGATCTAATTCAGCTGTATTATATACTTCTTGCTGTGCTTTATTCAATTCTTTTTGAATTGTTTTATTTGCTGAAGCATCTGGAGAATAAATCAATTGCTCTAAAGTAACACTTCCTGTAGTAGAAAATTCAGGACCCGCAAGTGGAATTGCAGCCAAATCAGGATCAATATATGCTGCATTAGCGCTAGCTGTAAGATCAGGTAAATATTGATTTTTTGCAGACTGAAATTCATTTTCACTTAATTCCCTAGTTTTCTTCTCTGATTTTAAATCTAAATTTTCTCCAACAGCACCGCGCATTACATCTAAAATAGATAGTGAAAATACGGAAGGGACCGTATCTTTTCCTCGTACAAAATCAACATTTCCAACCATACTAAACCGAAGTGGATAATTAATTTTTGACGCTGCTGTGTAATTAATGGTTATGTTTTTCTTGTAATCTATAAACAACGGCAATTCTGATGCATTTATACCTGACACAATGGATTCAAAACTCAATGCAATTCTTCTAAAAAACTGAGATGAATTTGCATTTGTTTGCTGTGTTGCCAAAACTCCTTTATTTACATCCGAAATACCCAAGGCAGAAAACGAAGGTAATTCTCTTTTCGTTATAGAGTCTATCAAAATTTTCCTCTTAGCACTACCGAAATTAAAATCACTTGCCA
Source organism: Flavicella sp. (assembly GCF_037132785.1). Taxonomy (GTDB): domain Bacteria; phylum Bacteroidota; class Bacteroidia; order Flavobacteriales; family Flavobacteriaceae; genus Flavicella. The sequence goes on from NZ_JBAHZZ010000183.1 coordinate 6,988, forward strand.
AATAAACAGCGTCAACACCATCTAGTTCTTTTATGATATCTAAACTTTCAGAAACCCTTATCAGTTTATATGTAGCGTTAGAATTTGCAAAATATGTGTCTAAACTTTTTTTCACAGGCAATTCTCTAATCAAAAAAGCCTCCATAAAAATCGCGATATTTTTATAATCATAAATAGTTTTAAAAACATCTAAATCATCTGTAAAAGAATAAGGACTTACTATATAATTTAAATTATCTATTTCTGAGGTACTTTGTAACAAAGGGAACTTAACAAAATCGTTATTCACAGAACCAAAACCAATAATTGGTTTTTTAAAAACCTGCCTATTATGCAAAACAATTGCGTTTAAGGCTCCAATAGATAAAATGATGTCATTATCACTATCCATCATTATTTTTAAATTCTCTTTTGCTACTTTTAAATCATAATTATTTTCTAATGGCTCACCAAAAACAAGGGTCGCCTCTTGTCCCATAACTGCTTTAATCTCACTTATAAGTTGATCTATAACTGGAATTGTTAGATTAGATGTTCTGTCTGACAAAACTCCAACTTTTATAGTTTTCTTTATTTGAGCTGAAGACACAAAAGAACAAATAAACACTACTAATAAAATTCTCTTCATAAAAAGGGTCTTAATTATTCACTTACGAAAGTATGGTTATTTTTTTTGACCAAAATAAGTAAAAATAAATAGAATACTAATAATGATGTTAAAATTTATTGAGTTATACGCCTAGTGTCTGTTTTGTATTTTTTTGATATTTAGGTTTTTGTAGTACCATTCTAAGAATTGTTTTATGAAAAATGGATTCTTTGTATTGTGACCTATTAATTCTAAAACAAAATTCATCAAAATATGCTTG